>JAITPT010000076.1 GCA_031289285.1 Puniceicoccales bacterium | reverse complement strand
TACCTCTACGTGGATAAAACCGAGGTCATCCACCGCCTCATCACATCGGGAAAACCTTTCTTCCTCGCTCGCCCGCGCCGCTTCGGCAAGTCGTTGCTCGTCTCCACGCTCGCCGAAATCTTCAAGGGCAATAAGCCGCTCTTTGAAGGGCTTGCCATCTACGACAAGTGGGACTGGTCGCGAAAACACCCCGTCATTCACCTCGATTGGAGCGGCACCAGTTTCTCGACGATTGACGAAATGGAACTTAGATACAGAGAATTCCTCCTGCGCACCGCCAAAGATTACGGCGTCGAAATCTCGTCCAAAATTCCCGAACTCCGCGCTTTAGTCGAAGCACTCTTCCAAAAATACAACCAGCAAGTCGTCGTCCTCGTTGACGAATACGACAAGCCCATGCAAGACGCCATTGACAAAGACAACCCGCAAAAGCTCGCCGATGTCCGCGTGGCATTGAACCGCATCTACAACCCGCTGAAATCCTGCGACCCCTACTTAAAGTTTCTCCTCTTGACGGGGATTTCACGCTTCGCGGGACTCTCCGTTTTCTCCACGCTCAACAACCTAACCGACATTTCCTTAGATAAACGCTACTCCACGATTTGCGGCTACACGCAAGAGGAATTGGAGAGCAATTTTTCCGAATACATTGATGCACTGGCGCAAAACAAAAACACGCCCAAAACAAAAATTCTCGCCGATATAAGAGCATGGTATAACGGCTATTCTTGGGACGGCAAAACAAGCGTCTATAACCCCTATTCTACACTGCGCCTTTTGAATGTTAATGAATTTGAAAACTTTTGGTTCTTGACAGCCACTCCCACGTTTTTAATCGACATTATTAGCGAACGAAAACGCGAAAACGCCATTCTGGGAGAAATCGTCGTTGACACTCTTTCCGCAATGACCGACGACCCGTATAAAGTCAGCGAGTCAATTTTGTTGTTTCAGACTGGCTATCTAACAATAAAGAAAATACAGGAACTTCCAACGTGGGAGCGAATATACACGCTTGATTTTCCCAATCGAGAAGTCCGTGAATCCTTTGTGCGTTCGCTGCTCGCAAAATACAAACAAAGCATCGACGACAATTCCGCCTCTACGCGCCGCAAATTAGAAGCGCAACTCCTTGCTGCTGACTCTGTTGCGCTCTCCGAAACGCTTCGCGAAGTGCTCGCGTGGATACCCTACGAAATCATTGTCGAAGACGAACATTACTACCATTCCATACTTTTATTGTGGCTGCGTTTGCTCGGTTTCAACATCACGGCGGAACTCTCCACAAACCTTGGCCGCATAGACGCCGTCTGGGAACTCCCCGACCAAATCTTTGTCGCCGAAATCAAATACGGAAGACCCGCAAAAAGTAAGAAATCGGACAAAAGCAAAAAGTCCGCCAAGGGCGCAAATGCCAAGACTACCCGTTCTGAGAACGCGCTAAATAAACTTCTCGCTGCTGCCTTCGCGCAAATCGAAGAAAAGCGTTATCCCGAACGCTACAAAACCGAAAACAAAAAAATCAAAGCATTAGCAATCGCTTGCTCCGGCAAAGAAATCAAATGCGAAGTCAAAAAAATCGAAGGAATCAGAGAAGTTTAGACTGGAGGCAAAACTGCGAGAACCGCAGTTGAGCGTCAGCGGCCATAGCAGCGGCAAATAAACCGTAACCCTAAAAACGGTAGTTGGATTATTCCGCACCGTAGCACTTATGAAGTTGCCAGCCAGCGCGGTAAGGGGCACCGCGCCCCAGCACCCAACGGGTAATAGCGGAAAGCACGGCGGGGTCGCTCCGATGCGACCATTCGGGGTGCAGCCAAACAATAGGAGAACGCAACAAACTCGACCTACCCAGCAAACCCACGTTGCCCGAGACATCCGCGCTGCCCACACATTTTTTTTGCAAAGCCTCCGCCCAAAACACGAGGTCGGCGGGCGTCTCGATGATGAGCTTGATTTCGTCCGCCCGCATCAAGTTTTGCGGCAAGGGCGCAGCGGCGCGTTTCGGACTGAGCGTCACCCAGTCAAAATCGCCGCGTAGCGGAAATGCGCCGCAGGTCTCCAAATGCACTGGCAATCCCATGCCGCGTATGGCCGTGGTGAGCGCGGTCAAATCGTGAATGGTAGGTTCGCCGCCAGTGATAACCGCAAACTCAGCCCGCGTCGGCCATGCCTGCATCGCCAATTCTCTGGCGGAGATGCGCCCCGCTCGTGGCGCGGAGCCGTCCCAAGTGTCCGCCGAGTCGCACCAAGGGCAGCGTAGCGGGCAGCCGCTCAGTCGCACAAAAAATGCGGCGCGCCCCATATATGCGCCTTCGCCTTGAAAAGAAAAAAATGTCTCGTGGACAGGGTAATCGTTTTTCATGGGTGGTAAGTAGCACTGTTACGGGCATCCTCTTGGACACGGGCTTCGACAATAAACACGCGCCCGTGTGTTTTCTTTTTAACGAGTTCGCCAACGGTCTCGTGCAGGTGTTTGGCAAGCCCTTCGGCAGAGCAATTTTCCACAATATAGACTTTGTAGGCAGCGGGCGCAGCGGCGACAAGCGATTCGCGTAGCGGGTCGTCGCGGTTGAAAACGCAAGCATGGTCGAGGTTGTCGTCAAACCAGCGGCGAATATATTTCAGGTCGCCGAAGTCAACGACAAACCCGTTCTCATCAAGCGCGTTGCACCCGAAGACGAAAGTGAACGTCCAGTTGTGCCCGTGGACAAATGCGCAATGCCCGCTGTGGCGGTGTTGCCGGTGGGCAAACGGGACGTCAGTGTAAGTTTTAGAACAAGTGAACATAAGTGAAGAGAAAGGAAGGAAGGATGGAAGGAAGGAAGGAAGAAAAGAAGGAAGGAAGAGAAAAAAGCGAAGCGCATGAAAGAAAAGTTAGCAGATAAAAAAAAGAAAATGAAACAGCAGGTGCGCTGCCCGCCCTTCCCTGTTTTTCTTCTTCCCCCAATTTTTACCCCGCATACTGCGCGAACCGTGCGAGACAGGAACAACTTTCGCGCCGAGAATTTTCATGCGGACGACGTTCGGGTGTTCCTTGGCGATGTCCACCCCGCCCATGTGGACTTCGACGGGGATGCCAAAATGCGCACCCGCAGTAGCGAGGGCGATGCCGTGCAGGTCGGCACCCGTCTCGGCGATGAGCTTTTTTTTGCCGAGAAACTTTGCGAGCAGTGCCTCGCCCATGCAGTAGTTGGGCCTGTGCGCGCCGGAGCGGTTGAGGTCCTCGCGTTTGAGATAAATGCGTGCGCCGCCGATGCGGTCAATTTCATTGATTTGTTTTTGCAATTCGGGCGGAATGAAGGAGCCGCCGAATTTGCCAAAGAAACCCTTGGCGTCGGGCGTGCGTTGTTGCGTGAGCGCGGGGGCGCGATTGGACGTGGCGGAGGCGACGGAGGCAGAGGCGGAACAGGAAGAACTCATACAAGCCGGACAGACTGCCTTTTTACGCAAACCACGCAAACGATTTTTTGGCTCCACGCTATCCCGAACCAGAAAACCACGATTGGGCGATGCAGATTGCGAGAAAATCTTGGAGCAAATGGAGACAAAAAAAGACAGGCAGAAAAGGGGACAGCGGAGGTGGGCAAGAGTGCTGGAGGCGGGGGGGGGAGGAAGGGTGTTTTCTAGAA
>JAITPT010000038.1 GCA_031289285.1 Puniceicoccales bacterium | reverse complement strand
GCTGGAAGAAGGTTGGCCGGGAGCGGGTTCGCCGGGGTTGGCAAGTGCGCGGCGCAAGCCTTGGAGGACGGCGCCCTCCGTGAGCACTTCGGGGAGAACGACCGGGGCAGGGAGGCCGTTTTTCAAGAAGACGTTGAAGGGAATGGCGGCGCGTTTGTAGCCGGCAAGGGCGGCGGCGATGGCGGGATTTTTACGCGTCCAATCCGCACGCAACAGGGCAACATCGTGGCGGCGGAACGCGGTGGCAAGGGCGTCGGCGGAATAAACGCGCTTGTTGGCAAGGCAGGTGACGCACCACGCGGCGGTGAAGTCCACATAGACGACGCGCCCGGCAGCGAGGAGGGCTTGCTGGCGTTCGGGAGACCAGGGTTCCCAGACGAGGGCGGCGGCGGCGGCGGGAGTCGCGGTGGAAGCGGCGGCGGCGGCGGGGTTGGCGGGAGTCGCGGAAGTGGCGGCGGAGGCGGTGGGGTTGGGAGGTTTCGGCGCGGCGGGGTTGGCGGGGTTGACTGCGTTTGCACCGGGGTTGGCCGCAGCATCGGGAGATGCCGCTGCGTCCGCTGACGCCGTGGTGGCGGGCGTCTTCGCGAACAACGCCGCGTTTTCCGCCGCCACGACGGCCTTCTCCGCGACGGGCAACGACACCACCACCTCGGTCTCGCCGGGGACGCACGATTTGTCGTCGCACTCGAGCCACGAGACCTCGCCCGCGAGCTTCACGACGCCGCCGGGGCGGGCGTCCGCACGCACCGTGAGCGGGATGAAAATCACGGCCACGCCGTCGAAGACGTTGGCTTTGATGCCCGCCTGGGAGAACGCTTTCGCCGGGGGCCAGCGCCATTCGCCGGGGGTCGCGTTGGTGAGGGTTTTCCATTCGACGCTCGTGGGCAGGCCGGTCTCGCCGGGGTCTTTGGCGTAGGTGTGCCAACCCGGCTCGTGGGCCAGCCGCAGCGCGAGGCGCGTGGTTTGGCCGGGCGCGACGGCAGAGTGTTCCGCCAACAAAGTGACTTGCGTGTGCGCCGCGTGGAGGCGCGTGGTCGCGGTGGCCAAGGCTGCGGCCAGCAGGCAAAAAAGGGCGGGCACAAAGGCGGGCAAAAAAACGTGGGTTCGCATCGTTCCGCTTCTAAATAATCCCCCCTCGAAGGAAACCACTTTCCCCCGGAGGCACTGCCGACGGCGGCCCGATTTGGGAGCATCGGCCCGCAAAAGTCGTTCCTAAAAGTGTTGCCAACAACAGAAAGTGGAACCACTTTTGCGTTTCCTAACTGCAAAAGAGGAACCACTTTTGCGCCCGACACCACGAAAACTGCTATGAAACGAAACGCTCTGCAACGCCTTGTCGCTTGGAAAAACTTGCCCGCGAAAATCGCCGCTTCATTTACGGCGCGGCACAGCACGGAGCGCGGGCGAAAGATTTTGAATTGTCTCTACAATGGTTGCTGGATTGCGATTTGCTCCACCGCGTGGATTGCGTGAGCAAACCGGCGCTCCCGCTCGCCACTTATCGCACAATTGGGTTGAACTTAAAAACGGCAGTTGAGTCGGGTCGTCTTGCGGAAGCTGTTGGGCGTCAGGCCGTCGCGCCATCCGCTCCACGCACCGCAAGGTGCGCGTCGGGATGTCCGCAACTGCCTGCCGCCTCAACATCTTCTCGCAATACTTCCCCTCCAACCGCCGTTTTTGGGTTCAAATTGTTTATGAGCGATGTCGGCTTGCTGGCGCACAAGTGCGGGTTGGAACCGCGAGTTCTCTTGGAAGGGAGTCGTCTCTTTACGGAGTTCAAAGGAACGTTGACGGAACAATTTGTTGCGCAGGAACTTATCGCCTGTGGGTTGTCCCCGTTTTATTGGAGCAACCCTGACGGCAAAAGCGAAGTGGACTTTGTGGTTTCGGTGAACGGCGAAGTGGTGCCTGTGGAAGTAAAAGCGGCGGAAAATCTCCAATCGAAAAGTTTGAAAATCTATTCTGAAAAATACCAACCTACTCGCTGTGTGCGCACGTCTATGGCGGATTACAGAGAGGAGCCGTGGTTGGTAAATGTGCCGCTTTATGGAATTGGTGCGTTTTTCCAGGAAGAGGTGGATTAGTCGAAGAACGGCAGCTAATGCGGGCGGTTTTGCGCAATCTTTTTGACGGCTGCGGCTTGCGCTTTCCACTCCACGCGCCGCAAGGTGCGCGTCGGGAAAGCGCAAACCACAGCCGTCTCAAAATCATGCACAAACACATCCCGCTGAACTGCCGTTCTTAGGATTAAAAATCGTTGTGAAGCCACTTCTCGCGGTGGTCTTGGATTAGCGTTGCGGCGGGGCAGGGGCGAGACAGGGTGGGGCGTATGAAAATCGCACTTACCGGGGGGATTGCCTGCGGGAAATCTACGGCGGGCACTGCCTTCGCAAAACGGGGGTGCGCGGTGTTGTCCGCCGACGCTATCGCCCATGAGGTACTGGACTCGGCAGAGGTCGCTGGCGAGTTGAGGGAGATTTTTGGCGGGGACGTTTTTTTGGCCGAGGGACGGGTGAACCGCGTCGCGCTGGGGGCGGCGGTTTTTAGCGACGCCGGGCTTCGGCGGCGGCTGGAGGCGGTGGTGCATCCGCGCGTGGAGGCGCGGTGGCGGGCTGCAGTGGCGGGCGCGCCGACGCAGACATGGGTAATCGAGGTGCCGTTGCTTTTCGAGGCGAGGCTGGAGGCGGGGTTCGACGCGGTGGCGTGTGTGCATTGCTCCGAGGCGGTGCAGCGCGGGCGCATGGCGGCGCGAGGGCTGTCGGCGGCGGAGGGGGCGCTGCGGATTGCGGCGCAGTGGCCATTGGCGGAGAAAATGCGTCGGGCACAGGTGTGTCTTTTTAATGAGGGTGCATTGGAGTTTTTGGAGGCGCAAGTGACGGCGGTGCTCCGGGAATTGCGCCAAAGCTAAGTTGTCGGGCAGAGAGTAAAAATTTCTGAAATTTTTGCTTGCGCTGGCGGCGGGGGTGGGTAGGCTGGGATGCGTTATGAGCCATAACTTACGTTTTAAGACAAAACATAATGCAGCGATTTATCACTGCATTTCGAGGACGGTCAACGGCGAGAAGCTGATT
>JAITPT010000013.1 GCA_031289285.1 Puniceicoccales bacterium | reverse complement strand
TCCCCTCCCCTCCCATCCCATCCCTCCCATCCCCTCCCATCCCATTCTCAATTGGAAAATCTCACCCAAATGCCCCACCAGAGATTGCTCTCGGTGTTGCCTCTTAGGCGGGCATCGCTACGCCAATCGCCGTCGTTGTTCCACGCGAAACGCACACCCGTGCCGATGGTGATATTCTCGCGCACTTGGTAGCTCAAATCAGCGGTCGCGCCCACGTAGCCGTAGTCGTTGCGCCACTTGGCGACACCTGCGGCGCGTTGGTCGCCATTGGCACGCCAGCCGACCACGTAGCCCGCGAAAACACCGAGGTCGAGGGAAACCGCCGGCAGCGTCGCCCACGTAAAGGAGCGTTTGATGTCCGCCTCCCAAGTAAGCTGCTCCAAGTTGAAATCGTAATAGACCCGCGCCCCAAATTTGAATTCTTCATACTCGGTGCCCACGCCGAGAGTTACCTCGTTGCTGCGGTTATAGACGGGGCGGTTGACCAGCTCCCACTGCTCCCCGCCGAGCGGCAAACCGTGCTCGTTTTGGTTGGGAAAACTGTGGTAAATCCAGCTGGCATCTATCGTGAATATGTCGGTAGAAAACTGTGCGCCAGCGGTGTAGTCGAAGAAGTTGGCAGTCTGCTCAATAGGCGTCACAGCGATAGCACCCGCGTAGATGGCCGAGCCGAAGCTGGTCGTCGGCAGGTGATATTGCGCACGGATAATCGTTTGCAGATTGGCGTCGGAATGCTCCTTGCCACGCCAGACATATTCGGACTCGAAACTCGAGCGCGCGCTGACAGAGAGCGGTGCCATAATGGTCTGAAGCGACTGGGCTTCGAGGGCAGCGGGAGCAGCGGCAAGCGCGGCGGCAGTGAGAGCAAGGAAGGCTTTGGTTTTCATGTTGGCGCGGGTGTGTTGTGCGAGACGCGAGATTGCGGCGGTGGCGCGTCCGCGCAAGCCGTTTTTGCGTTGCCCCGCGACGGGCGCGTCGCCACTCTCCCGCACCGTTTATGACTGCCCAAGACTACTTTGTTTCCCGCTTCAACTCTGCCCCGCAATTCGCAGCCCGCGCCCCCGGTCGCCTCGAGTTTATAGGCAACCACCTCGACTACAACGGCGGCCCCGTCCTCGGTGCCGCGATTGACCGCTATGTGACCGTCGCGCTTTCGTTGCGCGACGACGCTAAAATCGTGCTCGCCAGCACCGCGCAAGACGCCGCAGTGGAGACGTCGCTCGACGCCGTCGCTCCCGCCCAAGGTGCGGCCTCGTGGGGCAATTACCCGTTGGGGATGCTCAAGGTGATGCGCGACGCCGGCATGTCCGCCAACAGGGGTTTTAATCTCGCCGTCGCCAACGACCTGCCAATCGGCGCGGGGCTTTCGAGCAGTGCCGCCATCGAGCTGGCGACTGGCTACGCGCTCGCCGCCGCGTTTGGTTTTGCGGTTGACCGCAAGAGTATCGCCGTCCTCGGGCGCGCCGCCGAAAACACTTTTGTCGGGATGCCCTGCGGCATTCTCGACCAAGGCTGTAGCGCTTTCGGCAAAGCAGGCGCACTCGTGCTCATTGATTGTGCGGCAAACGAGTTTTCCACAAAACCCATGCCGCAAGGAGCGCATTTCTGGGTCTTCAACACGCGCAAAAAACACGCACTCATAGACTCGTTTTACGCCACCCGAAACAAGGAGTGCAGGGAGTCGGCGGCCATTTTGAAAAACGCCAACCCCGCCTTGCCAAATCTCGCCTCGGCAACCGAAGCACAGGCCGCCGCCGCTGCCGCCGAACTCGGCACCGAACGCCACAAGCGCGTCTTGCACGTCGTGCGCGAGACCGCCCGAGTGCGCGACACAATCGCCGCGCTCGACGCAGGGGACATCGCCCGCGTCGGCAAAAATCTCACGGCTTCGCACGAGAGTTCCCGCGACCTTTTTGAGAACAGTTGCGCGGAGTTGGACTTTTTGGTTGAGGTCGCCACGGTGCTTCCGGGGGTTCACGGGGCGCGGCTGAGTGGCGGCGGTTTTGGCGGGGCGGTCATGGTGCTCACCGACGCCGCTTTTGGCGCAGCGGAGGCAAATAAAGTCTCTGCGCGTTACGCCGCCCGTTTTGGCAACCTCCCCTCTGTCTTCCACGCCCAAACCGGCGACGGCGCAAAAAAACTCTGACCCCCAAACGCTGCGAACTTTTCTCAATGAACTCGCACTTACTCCCGCGCCTGCACCTGCGTCTGCACCTGCGTCTGCGCACACGGGCATGGGCATGGGCATTTCCGCTTTTTTTTGCTCTGTGCGCCTTGCACGGGTTGCCCGAGCAATTCGCAAACGGTGCCGTCGTCCCGACTGGAACGGCTGGCGCAACCGGCAAAACGACCACCACGGTGAAATATGATAAAACAGGCCGTTTTGTTGAGGGACGTGCAAAGGTGAAGTTGTCGGAAAAATGGGGTTTCATAGACGAAACAGGCAAAGTTGTTATTCCGATAAAATATTATCCTAAGAACGGCAGTTCAGCGGGAAGGATTTGCGTAAGATTTTGAGGCGGATGCGCTTTGCGCTTTCCCGACGCGCACCTTGCGGTGCGTAGAGCGGAAGCCGCAGACGGCCAAAAGATTACGCGAAACCGCCCGCATTAACTGCCGTTTTTAGAATTATCCTAAGAACGGCAGTTCAGCGGGAAGGGTTTGCGCAAGATTTTGAGGCGGATGTGGGTTGCGCTTTCCCGACGCGCACCTAGCGGTGCGTGGAGCGGAAAGCGCAAGCCGCAGACGGCCAAAAGATTGCGCAAAACCGCCCGCATTAACTGCCGTTTTTAGGATTATGGCGCACGCTCTTTTGACGGAGAGATAGCAGTGGTAAAATTAGGCGCAGAAATTTTTCTCATCCACAGTTGTCCCATAGCGACGAGAGTATTTGGGATGGTGTCTGGTGGCTGCATCTAAACCCCAACGGGGTTTCCCAACAAAGCCCAGGGTTGGCGCGAAAGCACCTACCCCGGGTAATG
>JAITPT010000049.1 GCA_031289285.1 Puniceicoccales bacterium | reverse complement strand
AAGGCTACGCAGTTCACACGTGGCGGTGCCATTGGTGACGCGAAGTTTGTGGGCGCGATCTTGGCACAATACACCCGCGAGACCAACCGCCGCCCCGGCTGCAAGCCCATCCCGTTTGCGGACGCAGACGCGGAGATTTCTGCCGATTGGCCGGAAGGTCTCTGCACCCTACGCCGCCGCAAGCATTGAGCTTCGCGTATCGCGCTCTAAGCTTCCGCAGCCTTGCCGCCCTTCTTCTTTGGCTCCTTCGCCTCTTCTTTCACCTTTCTTTAAAATTTCACCGCCTTTCGCTGCCTGCGCAATCCCCCCCCCGATTGCGTCGCCGCTGCTTTGCTCTGTTCTCATGCGCATACTGCTGTGGAGGCGCAAAGGAAGTTCGTCACGACAATTTTTCACCACATCTGCACCGCCCTTTTTGTCCTCCCCCTCTCTATTTTCTTTAGCCTGGTAAAAAAATATCATCATCTTTCTTTAGCCTGGTAAAAAATTGCAAAAACCGCCGAACACCTCCGAACCGCAATGGCAAGTGAGGCGTGGTAGCGGCACAAAGAGGAGCGGCTGCTCTGCGAAATGTGCTCAGAGTTTCTTTTCAGCGACGACGCCCAGAACGGTGATTTCCAGTTCTTTGGCGGAAACTTTTTTTGCAGCCTCCACGAACGTCTTGAAGTGCGCAGTGGTGCTGTGGGCATCAATCGCAGCTTGGTCTTTCCATTTTTCGACAAAGAAAAAGACAGTCGCGTCGTCCGCACTACGTAGGAAGTCGTAGAAAATGCAGCCCGGCTCTTTGCGGGTGCCAGCGACAACGGCGCGGGCGGCAGAGAGAAGCGTGTCCTCCTCGCCAAGTTTGGCGGTGGCTTTGGCGACAATGATTTTGGCAGTGCCAGCAGGCGCAGAATTGCCAGCGATAGTGTCGTAGATGGTGATTTCGGTCTTGACGGCGGTGTCTTTGAGCACCGCGCCAAAAGTGGCAAAATGCGCGGCGGCGAAGTGCGCGTCAACGGCGGCTTGGTCTTTCCACTTCTCGGCAAAGAAAAATTGGTAGGGGTCTTCGGTGCTGCGCAGGAAATCGTAAGAGATGTTGCCCGGCTCTTTGCGGGTAGCGGCGACAACCGTTCTCGCGCCACGGACAAGTGCTTCCTCCTCGTCGGACTTGGCGGTGATTTTTGCGATGATGAGTTTTTGTCCGGGGCCAGCGGCGGCGGGCGACGCGACAGGCGCGACGGCGGGTTGGGCAACGGGCGGCGTGGCGGGTTGCGCCGACGTCGGGGCGACGGGCTGGGGCGACGTCGTGCCAGTGCCAGCACCAGCACCTGCAGGTTTGCTGGCGGAGTTGACGGGGACATCGGGGTCTTCTTTTGCGCAACCGCCAAAGATTGTGGCGGCGGCGACACCGGCGACGGTGAGACCGGCGTTGCGGACGAATGCGCGGCGTGTGAGTTGGGATGCGGGGGAGTTCTCGGTTGTTTTCATTTGATGATGTGTGCTGGTTGAAAAAGTTGAATGAGGGGGCGGAGGATTGTTCGCTCGGCCCCGCTGTCAACAATTTGCATTGGCGTGACGTTTCTGCGCTACGGTTTTTGCGGCGCGACAGAAGAACGGCAATTTCACTTTTTGCGCTTCGCGAGAACGTCGGCTTCGGCTTGGGCATTGGCGGCTTTGATTTTATCGAGGTCGCGAATCCAGATGTTACGAAACTCGACAGCGTCGCCGTGGTATTGAAGGCGGAGCGGCAAACGCTGCGGATGTTTTTTGTAGGGGTTGGCATTCCGCCAGCGCGTTGGGCCGTTGAGCGGCTGGTTGGCTTGCACGACGACGCCGTTGTGCAGCACGGTCACCCACGCAGGCGAGAGCAGTTTCCCTTTTTCGTCAAAACGCGGCGCAGTGAAAATGATGTCGTAGCTCTGCCAATTTCCGGCGGGAAGGGTGGCGTTCACCTGCGGCGGGAATTGGCCATAAATCGAGGCGGCGGGGCCGTCCGCATAAATGTCCACGCTGTGCGACTCGTAGATTTGCACCTCGTATGTGCCTTGGAGAAAAACGCCGCTGTTGCCGCCTTGCCATTTGCTGCGGTCAATGTCGGCGGGCACGCGCCACTCGATGTGAAACTGCGCGTCGCCGTAGGACTTTTGCGTAACGATGTCGCCGGAGCCAGACACGAGCGTCGCGCCGTCTGCCCCGCGTTTGACCTTCCACAAGGTTTGCTTGGGCGCGTTGGGTTTCCACGCAGATTTGACGGATGCCTCGGTGCCGTCGAAAAGCACATCGGCGTCGGCGGGCGCGGGCGGAGTCAGGCAGCTGCCCCCTGCGACCTTGGCAGGACGCGGGCGCTTCGGGTCGTGGACATGCCACGGCGATTTTTGGGTCTGCGGAACGCCATTGTTGTCGCGGATGTTCCAATTGAGATCCTTGACATACGGCGTGTCGGTGTAGCCCGTGTCGGGAAAAGCACTGAGGCTGGCGGGCACCCCGACAGCGAGGCCGAGGGCGAATGCACAAGTGCGTGTGCATATCGAAGTAAAAGGCGTGGAAGTGAGACGAAACATAGTAAAGCTGTGAGCGTAGGAAGACACACGAAGGAGGCGTTTGTTGCAAAAACAGAGTGATGTCTGCTGCAAAACGCGGGAATTGTTGTTGGTGTGCGGTCAGCGGTTTCCGTTTTTTTGGAGTGAGTGAGAGTGAAGCCGTGCGGGGAAATCCCAACGGGGAAGGCGGGTGCAAGTGAAAAAGTTACCTGGTAATTTATTATGCTTGGTGCGGGAATTGTTGTTGGTGTGTGGTCAGCGGTTTCCGTTTTTTTTGGAGTGAGTGAGAGGGAAACCGTGCGGGGAAATCCCAACGGGGAAGGCGGGTGCAAGTGAAAAAGTTACCTGGTAATTTATTATGTTTGGTGCGGGAATTGTTGTTGGTGTGCGGTCAGCGGTTTCCGTTTTTTTGGAGCGAGTGAGAGGGACGCCGTGCGGGGAAATCCCAACGGGGAAGGCGGGTGCAAGTAAAAAAGTTACCTGGTAATTTATTATGCTTGATGCGGGAATTGCTGTTGATGTGTGGTCAGCGGTTTCCGTTTTTTTTGGAGTGAGTGAGAGTGAAGCCGTGCGGGGAAATCCCAACGGGGAAGGCGGGTGCAAGCGAAGAAGTTACCTGGTAATTTATTATGTTTTGGGGTTGGGTATTTTGTTGGGAATTTTCAAACTGCTTCTGTGGCAAAATGTTGGCGATGGGGAGTGGGCAATCAGGAGGAGGCGTCGGCACTGCGCCTAAATGCGCCGGAGCACCGCTGGAAGAAGGCCAGGTAAGCGGCGAGCTGCGCTTCGCGGGAAAAATGAAGACGGGCGTATTCCGCCACGCGGCGGGATTCGGCGGCGCGGCGGGCGTTGTCAAAAAGCAGAGCCGCTGCCTCGGCGGCGAGACCTTGGATGTCGCCGGACGGGACGGTTATTCCGCCACATTCGGCGACACCGCCAACTTCACAAGCGACCGAGGGGACGCCGCTCAGGTGCGCCTCCACCAAAAAGTTTGGCAGCGATTCGCTACGCGAAGCGAGCACGGCGACCGTAGCTTCTCGGTAGAGCAGGCGCGGGTCGGCGAGGAAACCGGGGAACTCGACCCGCCCCGCGAGACCGAGCTTCTGAGCAAGCCGCTGGCAGGCGGCTCGGGCCGGGCCGTCGCCAGCAAGCACAAGCCGCCATGCGCGGTCGCGAGGCAGCAGCGCGGCAGCCTCTAAGAGAGCGGCGTGGGCTTTTTCGGGTCGAAACATCGCGACACACAGGAGCGTCGGCGGCAGGGGCGGCGGGGGCGAGGGCGACAACGGCGCGGCAGCAACGACGACCTCTGCCTCGAATACGGGCGCGTTGTGAATTACGGCGATTTTTTCCGGCGCGACGCCGTAATCTCTGCTGAGCGTTTGCGCGGCAAACTGGCTGTTGGCGACGATGCCCGCCGCCAAACACAGGCTCCGCCGGTAAAGCAGCGGGAGCTGTTTGCCGGTGCGCATCGTGCAGATGACTGGCAGCGCGGGAAACCGCCGCGCCGCAAAACCCGCGTAGCAATTCGCCATGCGTCCCATGCACAGCAGGATGTCCGGCGCGATTTCCGCGATGGCGCGGCAAAGCCCGGGCGCAAACCAATCGAGACCAGTGTCGAAGCGTTGCAAGACGCGCCGCCCGACCGCCGCCGCCGCCGTCGTCGCCAACGCCCCGCCCGGGCGAAACGTCAGCACAGTCGCCTCGCAGCCCGCCGTCGTGAGCGCGTTGGCGAGCAAAATCGTCTGCCGTTCGGTGCCGCCGTTGCGAAGGTAATCTTGCAGCAAAAGGATACGCATGGGCGAAATAACGGGCGAAGTCGCGGGTGGTTTGACGGGCGAAGTCACGGGCGGGTTGACGGGCGGGTTTTGCACGGTTTAGCGGGAAATTCAGAGAGGTTCAGAGCTTATTCAGAGGTTGTAAAAAATCCGCAGGATGCGCCGGACGACCGCCTGCGGGAGCAAGCGGGCGGCGAGCGGCCCCAGCGTCGCCTCAAAAAAGTTGCCCGACACAACCGTCCCCGAACGCTCGCTGCGGATGGCGCGCATGAGGCGGCGGGCGGCGTGTTGTGGCAGCGGGCCGTTGACAAAATGCCGCTCGGCGGCGGCGCGGGCGCGGCGCAAACGGGCGTCATCGGGCACGGGCGGCTCCGCCATCGCGTCGTTAAAACCCGTTGCGTAATCGCCGGGCTGGAAGTCCACCACGGCGACTCCGCTCCCGTCGGCTTCGAGCATGAGCGTTTTGGAAAACGTGCTCAGTGCCGCTTTTGCTGCCGAGTAGGCACTCATAAACGGGATTGGAAAAACACCTGCGAGTGAGGCGACGTTCACGATTGTCCCGCGCCCGCGCTCCGCGAAGGCCGGATAAAATGCACGGCACAGCGACACGGGGCCTGCGAGCAAAACCTGCCATTGGGCGTCGAGGCTCTCCTCTGGAAAATGTGCGAACGGGCAGAAGACGCCCGCGCCGGCGTTGTTCACCAACAAATCGAGTGCGGGTGCCTCGCGGCGCAACTGCTCCGCAAGCGCGGCGACCGATGCTGGCGAGGCGAGGTCGAGCCGCAGCGGACGCACTCCGGCGGGCAGCGCGTTGCCGCTACGCGAAGTCCCCCAGACGGTCACGCCCTCGGCGAGCAGTGCCTCGGCGAAGGCGCGTCCAAGCCCACGTCCCGCGCCAGTCACGAGTGCTTCTTTGCAGGGAAACATGCCTCTCAGGAAAACCCAAAGTGCATGGGAAAACAACCCGCGATAGGGGCGGACGGTGTGCTGGCGCAGGGTTTGCGGGGACGCAGAGCAACAACCTAAACTATCAGCGACAACCGCGCCTCCTGCGCCACCTGCGGATAAAAACCTCCCCCCCCGTCGCCCCCCCGTCGCCGTCCCGTTGTTACTCGTCGTTACCTATCGCTGCCCTGTTGCCAGCAAAAGAACTTGCCGAGGCGCGGGGTTTTCGCATCTTTTCACGCAGCAAAAACGCTGGGCGCACTCCCAGAAAAAAGGCTGGTAAGCTATGCACACACAGGCACACATCGCTCGAAAAAGAACTCACCTTTCTCATTTCCATTTCAACCGCCATGAACTCTGAAACTCGTTCCCTCTCCACTCCCGACGACACCGGTGGCGGTGCTCCCATCCCTGCTTCCGCCCCCGCTGCCAAGCCCCGCAAAAAAGCCAAGACCGCCAGTGCCACCGCCGAAGCTGCCGCTCGCGCCGCTGCCCGTGTTGCGGCTCGCATCCGCAGAGACTCGTCCGTTGAGATGCTGACGAATGGCAGGCCGCGCTATATAGACCCGACTCTGGACTACGGCTTCAAACGTATCTTTGGCCAAGAGGCGAACAAAGACCTCTTGCTCGATTTCCTCAATTCCATCCTGCCCGAGGACCACCAAATCGCCTCCCTGACCTTCAGCAACAACGAGCGCTTAGGCAAAACTTTCTACGAAAAAGACGCCGTCTTTGACCTCTACTGCGTCACCCCTACTGGCGAGCATTTCATCGTCGAGATGCAGCGCGTGAGCGAAAAACACTTCCTCAAGCGTGTCGTCGCATACGTCTGCGACGCGATTCGCGCCCAACTTCCCCTCGGCAAAAAAAAGGTTCGTAAGGCCGACGCCTACGACTTTGCGCCCGTGTATTTCGTCGGCATTCTCGACTTTCTCTACGACGGCATAGACGCCAAGGGCAACGTGCGCTGGTTCAAAAAAGAACTCCTCATTCGCAATTTAGGTCTCTACGACGAGAACGGCGAACCCGTCGCGGACACGATGAAATACACGCTCGTGCAGATGCCACGTTTCACAAAGACGGAGGCGGAATTGAAAACGCAAACCGACAAATGGCTCTATTTCCTGAAGAACTTAGATTCTTTTGCACGCATCCCTGTCGTCTTGCGCGAACCCATTTTTGAGAAAGCCTTCGAGGCTGCGGAAGTTGCCACCCTAAGCCCCGGCGAATACCAAGACTACTTCAACGACCTCGACCGCGTGCTCCTCAACGAAGCCATTCACGCGCAAGGTATCGAGGCAGTCGAAGCAGCGGAGGCCGCTGCCGCCGAGGCCGCCGCCAAACTCGCCGAAGCCGAAGCCAAGACCACCGAGGCCATAGCCGAGACCGCCGCCAAACTCGCCGAGGCGGACGCCAAAGCCGCCGAGGCCGCCACCAAACTCGCCGAGGCGGACGCCAAAGCCGCCGAGACCGCCGCCAAACTCGCCGAAGCCGCCGCCAAAGCCGCCGAGGCCGCCGCCAAACTCGCCGAGGCGCAGGCCAAGACCGCCGAGGCGGAGGCTGCTGCCACTACGAGACTCACCACTGCGAAACGCGAAATGGCACGGCAAATGAAGAGCAAGGGCTTGTCGGCTGCGGACATTGCCGAAATCACCGGACTCAATGTCACAGACATTAACACACTCTAACGCTCTTGCCTCACTCACGCACGCACTTACCTTCTTCCCACACACACACCTTGCCTCACTCACACACGCACTTACCTTCTTCCCACCTACCTTTTCCCACTCACTCATACACTCACCTGCCTTTTCCTTTTCCATTTCCCACTCACCTTTTCCTACCTAACACAAACGCACTGTCCTTTTTACCTATGAAACCTGAACTCATCTCCGACACCGCCGCAGCAGCAACCGCCGCCGCCGCCACAAACACCAACACCACACACAGGGTGGCTCAGACAATCTTGTCTGTGGAGGAAACGTCGCCAGAGGCGACGGCGACACACGCACCACAGACAGGATTGCCTGTGCTACACTGCGCCGACACCGCCCCGGCAAACATCCTGCGCTTCCGCAGGCGCGGGGCGTTTTCACGCTTCCTCGCCAAGGCCGCTATGCTCGGCGCAGCCGTCACTGCCGCAAGCGTCACACCCTTCGACCCCGACCCCGCCGACTCGCCCGCCACCGCCCGCTCGCTCCTCGGCTCCTTCCTCGCGCCCACGGCTCAGGCAGCAGACTACAGCGAGACTGGTGCCCGTCCGCTTAATCCGGGCGATTATGGCACCTATGAAAACTTCACAATCGCTACCGGCGGGTGCCTCTACTACAACGGAAACGTCGTCCAAAATCTCAACGCGCAATACACGTGGATCAGTGGCGGCGGTTCCGATGGCAACGGCGCACTTCGTATTGGCGACAATAACTCCGCCGAGGTTCACATTAACTCAAAGGTCGTCACCATCGTCGCTCGCCGTGCGGCTGTTGCCGACGACAGGACGACCTTTGGCGGCTTCGAGAATGGCGCCACCAACGGGCGTGGAAGCACGATTTGGATTCACGGCGTCCTGCGTAGCGCCCCGACAAAAAACTCTTACGACACCGAGATGTCCTTCGGGCAGGAAAGCGGCGGCAGCGAGGCCAACCGTCGCCACATCTTCATCCTCGGCAGCGGCGAAGACTTCAAAGGCAATGTGCTTTTCACCAATGCGCTCAACTACTTCTCCTTTGAAATCGGCGACGGCACCGCCGCTGGCAACGGCTCCCTCGCGGGCGGCTGGGACTCGGCGACAAACAACTACGCCCTCTTCTCTTTCGGCACCAACGCCACCAACAACCTGATTTTCAACCGCGCCGCTGGTTCGGGAACTGACGTCACCGCCCTGCTCGACGACAACAACAATTACCTCATTCACGATAACGGCACAGAAGACACGACGCAAAAAACCTACGCCAAAGACAACGGCGACATCTCCCTCGGCTACAACATCAATGGCGCGGGTTCCGTCATCCAGCGCGGCACTGGCTCCACCACGCTCGTCGGCACAAACACCTACACGGGTGCCACCACCGTCGAAGCTGGCAAACTCATCCTCACGGGCACCAACACTGGCACCAGCTCGGTCACCGTCTCGCCGGGCGCGACGCTCGTTCTCGACTACGCAAACCGCGACAGCCACGCCACCGCTGGCACCGCAATCCTCGCCAACAAGCCGCTTACACTTAGCGGCGACGGCACCGACACGCCCTCGCTCTCTATCCTCGGCGGCGACAGCCAAGGCACCCTCGCCAACGCCTTCTCCAACCTCACACTCGGCGCGGATGCCGTTGTCTCGCTCGTGGCGGGCACGGGCACCACAATTGCCCTCGACCTCACCGCACTCACGCTCAACGGGCACACCCTCGCCTTTGAACCCGACGGCGACGGCACCGTCACCATCAAAACCAACCTCCCTTCTTCCGTCTATCCCGACATCCTCTTCAACGGTTCGCCCGCACTCGTTGACTCCTCCGGCTACCTCCAAGCCGCTGCCGATGCGCCCGATGTCCCCGTGCGCGGCGGTGTCCTCAGCCTCGCCAACGAAATCTTCACCACACACATCACCGACACTGGCTCCGGCGCGGCCACCATCACCATTGACGACACCGGCGTCACTCCCGCTGGCGGCCCCCTCAAGGTCCGTGCCCTAATCATGGATTCGGGCACACCGGGCACCATCAACCTCTCTGGCAAATCCCTCTCGCTCGGCACCCTCGAGCTTGCTGCTGGCACACAGCTGACCCTCACCGACAGCACGACTGCGCCTACCGCCCCGCTCGGCAGCCAGCTTGCGCTCACCACCAAAGTCCAACTCGGCGAAAACTCCACCCTCACCCTCGCACGGCCTACCACCGTCGCTGCCGCGCTCGCGGGCACTGGCACCCTCGCGCTCGCTGCCTCTGGCGAATTCACCTACAACGGCAACGGCACCACCTTTGCGGGCACTGTCCAGATAGGTGCAGCGGGCACTACTGCTACGACGCTCACCATCCCGGGCGCAGGCTTCGGCACCTCTGCCACGCTCGCCTTTGGCGGCACGGCTTCCGTCCTCCAATACACTGGCGCGGGTTCGCGCACACTCGGCAACGTCACTGGCTCCGGCACCGTGAAAGCTACCACAGGCACCGCCCTCACCGTCGCCGCAAACGTCCCCACCTTGAACTTCGCGGTAGATTCCGCCTCCTCGATACGCCTCGGCGCAACCGTCCAGATTGGCGACCTCACGCTCGCGGGCGGCACCTACATCCCCACCAGCATCTCTACCGGCGGCACCGGCATCGCTCTCGCTGGCGACGTCAACCTCTCTGGCGACGTCAAGTTCGACATCGTTGCGCTCAGAGACGCTGGCCTGCTCACAATCGGCGGCACCTACTACTTCCTCGATTACACCAACCTCACTGCCGCGCCGGGCACCGCCTACCTCTTCCCCGGCCTCCCCATCAACTCGATACTATTCCGCGACGACGGCGACAAACTCGGCTTCTACGTCCAGAGTCTTAGCTTCTATCGGCGCACATGGACATTTGGCGGCGACGGCGGATGGTCAACTGGCAGCTTCAGCAACTGGTCAAACGTAGAGCTTCCCGCGAGTGCCACCGGAGACTACTTCATCTTCAACGGCACCGGACGCACACTCACCATTGGCGACGACGAAGTCGTCCGCCTCCTCAACGGCGTCACATACACCGTATCACAATTGGGTGATTATGACGATATGCCCACGAATGCCGACTACGGCGGACTCTACAAAATTGATTCCAACAAGTGGAGGATTACCGGCGGCACCATTGACACGGGAACAGCCGAGACGGACAAATGGGCGGTTATGGTGCGCGTGACGGACGGCGGGCTTATCCTTGATTCAAAAATAATCGGCTCCGGTAACATCGCGGTTAAGCACCGCGGCAACGAGCAGGTTGGTCTGATTATCACGGGCGACGCATCCGAGTATTCGGGGACGATTTACTGCGCTCCGAACAGGCGCGGCGCAGCACTCTCAGGGTTTGGAATTCTCGGCGAAAATGCCGATATCGTGCTCGACGGCAAAAGTTGGGGTGCGTCCTTTTTCACCATCAACGCCACCACTACTTTTGGCGCGGCAGTTTCCATGATTAACACGACGACCAACAGCAGGCTGCATATCGGCGTCGGAAATCTACACGGCTATAACGATACCAACGGCACAAACTTTGCCGATTGGAACACCTTTGCTGGCGTTGTCACCTTCACTGGCAACAACAACATCACCGTGCCCGTTCTCGTCAACAGGGGCATCCTCGCCGTCAGCAAGACGGAAAACCTCGGCACCAGCACCGTCACGCTCGGCAACACGGGCGGCATACCCGGTTTGCAGTTTATCGCCGACGGCTCGACGATTACCAAAAACGTCCTCATCGAAAATGCCTCCTCCATCGTCAAAGTCGGCACCGCCGACCCCTTGAACGACGCCCTTGACGCGATAACCGCCACCTACGCCGGCGTGTTTAGCGGCGGCGGCGCAATAACCAAAACCGGCAAAGGCACGCTGATTTTATCCAACACAAACACCTACACGGGCGTCACGAACGTCAATGCGGGCATCCTAAAAGTCACGGGTCGGCTCAACAACGGCACCTACAGTAACACGATTACCATCGCCGCAGGTGCGGCACTCGAGATGGCGAATGCCGATGCACAGACCTTCAGCGGCGGCATCGCTGGCGCGGGCAAACTCATCAAGTCTGGCGGCGCGGGCGCAGTCACGCTCACCACCGTGAAAACTTACACGGGCGGCACCCTCATCAGCGGCGGCGAGATTATCGGGCAGTTAGCTTTTAATGGCACGAATGGCGTGTTCGGCAGTTTTGCGGCGGGCAACGACATCCTCATTCAGAACGGCGGCATCCTCACTATCAACGCCGCCGACGTGTTTGGCAATTCGGGCATCGCCACTGTCACCAACCAGATAATCACCGTCGAAGACGGCGGCCTGCTGCGCACTGGCAACACGGGTGGGCATTTTCTCGGAAACATCGTTTTGAAGGGCGGCAATATCGAACTCGGGGCGCACGACGCCACTTGGAGCTTTGCGCTCATGCGCACCCTCGCTGTCACGGGCGGCACGGCGGAGACACCTGTCGAGTCCGAAATCAAGATGCGCGAGGGGGCCGCAGCCCGCTTGCTCAAGTTCGGCGTCGCCTCCGTGCCGATAACCGTGGACGCCTATTCGACGCTGCGGGTGCTCGTGGGCACCGCCAACGGAAACAACGTCGCCACGAGTGCCTTTGTCAAAAAAGGCGGGGGCATCTTGGAGCTTACGCAGGCGGGCACCCAAACGGGCGTCACCATCGTCGAAGCTGGCGCGATACGATTTACCGATGCGAGTGTGCTTGGCGCGGCAACGTCTGTCACGCTCGGCGATGCGGCTTCGAGCACAGCATCGGGCTACTTGATGTTTGGCGCAGCGGGGATGAACCTTTCAGGAAAAACGCTCTCGCTCGTGACGCTCGCTGGCGGCACAGGCGGCGGTGGTATTGATACGAACGGCTTCGACGGCACCGTCTCCTCCGTCATTTCCGGCTTAGGCGGATTTTACAAAAGCGGCGGGGGCACACTCACGCTTACCAACACCAGCAACAGTTTTTCCGGCGCGGTCAACGTCATCGGCGTCGCAAACGTGAACGAAGGTGTCACGACGTATAACGGCGTTCTCGCCAGCTCCGATTTGAGCGCGTCGGGCAGTAATTCGGCACTGGGCGCAGTCTCTGCGAGCATCGCGCGCGACGCCCGCAAGCTCAAGCTCGAGAACGGCGGCACCTTCCGCTTCTTGGGGACGCAAGGCTCGCTCTCCGGCGCGGACGCGCCCGCCGCAGTGCGCCTGCCCTTAGCTGTCACCACTGGCACTACCGGATTTCTCGATGTCCCGACTGCCGACGAGGTTTTGGCTGTCGGCTACATCAACGGCTCCAACATCATCAAAACCGGCTTGGGTGCCCTCTACATCGGCGGCGGCAGCGGCGCAGATGACGGCGTGGAGACCGGCATTGCAGGCGGCAAGTTGACGGTCGCCGACGGCGCGGTCGT
>JAITPT010000234.1 GCA_031289285.1 Puniceicoccales bacterium | reverse complement strand
CCTGCGGACTCCACGCTGCTCTTCGGTGTCAACCTCGGTGGCCACGCTGCCCGCGCCACGCTCCACGGCGACGGCGGGCGCATCCGTCAGGAAAACTTCCGCGCCACCGCCTACGCCAGTGCGCTTCCCACCCCGCTTACGTTTATAGACGCCGCGATTTACGGCGGCTTCTCCGACTACACCGTCAACCGCCACCAAGCCTCCCCCCTCCAACCCGCCGCCCGCGCCACCGCCAACGCCGACACCACGGGCTTCGACGCCGGTGCCTCGCTCCGCGCCGGTCTATTTCTCCCGCTCGGTCTCTTCATGTTCACGCCGCATGTCGGCCTCGAATACACCCACGCCGAAGTGGACGCCTTCACCGAAA
This sequence comes from Puniceicoccales bacterium, assembly GCA_031289285.1. Lineage (GTDB taxonomy): Bacteria > Verrucomicrobiota > Verrucomicrobiia > Opitutales > UBA953 > CALNBE01. The sequence goes on along the minus strand of JAITPT010000234.1, from coordinate 10,881 downwards.
ACGCCAAGCACCGCACTGGCGCAGACCTCGCCGAAGATTTCACCGCCGACGCGCTTCACCTCTCGCGGCTAAATCAAGACTCGCTCCGCGCCCAAATCGGCGGCGCGTTAAGCTGCCAAGCGTCGCTGATTTCGCATGTCGGTGTGCGCCTCTCGCTGAACTTCTCCTACGCCCGCGAATTGCTGGACACCAAAACCAAAATCCACGCCCGTTTCGCGGACAATGCGAACAACGCTGGCGGTGGTGCTCCCGCCTTTTTCGACACACGGGTCGTCTCCACTGCGCAAGACATCGTCCAAGTCGGCCCCTCCCTCGAGTTTGCTTTTTCACCAAATACGACCCTGACCATCGGTTACACCTACGGCAGCGACCTCCGCGACCAAACCGCCAACCGCATCCACGCCGCCTTCCACCTGCGCTTTTGATACCATTCCTCGGAGGAGTTCGGGTTGACCCGTCCGCCAGACGCCGTGTGCGCCCGCCCTCTTTCCCGTCCTCAGTCAGTTTGCTTCGACGGCGGGGCGAGGATTTCGGTGGAGCACTCCTAAAAATAAATTTGGGACGGGTGTCTTTTAGTCCCGTAGGAACGGCATGTTGGTAGCACGAGGTTTCAACCCAATACCGTTCAGGTAGTGCCCAAAATACGAAGGGCATTTCTGAAACCGCATGTGGCTTGGAGCGCTGAAGGCGCGGCGTCATAATAGCCTATGGCGAAGCCATAGGATGCCGGGCGGCGGCTCACAGCGGGCTGTAAGCCCGCCTCAACCTTCGTTCCGAATGCCCCCCCCCCCTCACGCCACCGCCGCCGACCTCCAGTGCGTTGAGGCGGGCTTTCAGCCCGCAGTGGAGAAACCGTCCATTATCCAATGGCGTTGCCATAGGCTATTATGAAGCCGCGCCTTCAGCGCTACGAGGCACCCTCCGTTTCAAAGGCTATTCTCGTATTTTCACGCTACATGAACGGGATTGGGTTGAAACCCCGTGTTGTCGGCTCCCCACTCCGTCGCATCCCGTAGGGACGCAACCCGTTTCCGCTGCAGCTGTTGCGTCCCTGCGGGACGCGGGCGTGGGGGTGGCATTTTCACGGGACTAAAGTCCCGTGCTACCGACATTTCGTCCCTACGGGACGGAAGATGCACCAACCCCAAATTTATTTTTGGGAGTGCCCACAGATGTTTTCGGACATACAGATTTATTTTTAGGAGGACACTGTCTCGATTTCTGTCTTTTTTTCGCGGATAGGTTTTTTTCGGCGGAATGGGATGTTTCGCAACACAACCCATGCGACAAGCAGGGCAGAGAGTTTTACCATCCAGTTGCCACGGGTTGTGTAGAGAGTCGGGTTTTGAGTGCGAAATGCGACAGGGAAACCTCGCACTTCAAAATAACCCGCGCCACGAAAATAAATACTCCCTGCCCTGTTTAGCATCGGCATTTGCTGGCCAAGCGCATTGAAAACACCACTCCAACCGTTGTTGCCACAACGCACAACAGGAACGCCCAGCGACGCCGCTAAAACAGCAGAGTGCGAGGCATGTTGATAGGCACCCGCCTCACGCCCATACCATGCGTCGTTGGTAAGCACGGCGAGAAAGTCCGCGCCATGCAAAACCATGTCACGCGCAAGTTCGGGAAAGACATCTTCGTAGCAAACAAGCGAGCCTGCTTGGAAAGTTTTAGCAGTCGCCGGAAAATCAGAGAGAGAGATTTCTGGCGTTGTTTCCGGTGTTGTTTTCGCTGCTGTTTCCGGTGTTGTTTTTTTTGTAGATGTTTTTTTTCGGAGACGGATGTTTAGGCCGGCGGCAGTGGTGGAAGGAGAGTCTTTTTTCCAGACTGTTAACGGTAGCGGAGAACCTTCTTTTCCGGGCAAACAATCTTTCTCTACAGGCACGACTTTACGCAGCGGGAGGATGTCGGCCAGCGGCACATATTCGCCAAATGGGACGAGGTGGCGTTTTGCATAATAGTTTTGCATATCCACTCCAATACCCGGCGTGACACTGTGAATGCCGTTGTAATAACCGCCGTCGCTTTCTCCCACAACACCAACGAGAAGCGTGGCGTTGTTTTTTTCCGCGAGGTCGGTAAGGAATTTCTGGTAACCTACTTCGGAGATGTGATACGGGAGCGCTGCTTCGGGTAGAAAAATCACCTGCGGAGGCGTCCGGCGTTTGGCGGCGAGCGCGGGTGCGTTTTTCCCCGTTGGCGCGGTTTTTTTTGTCTCTCCAGCCGTCGCCTGCGCCATCTCGAAGATGGGTTTTTCTTCGGAGAGTTTTGCGGCTTCGTTTATCAGGGTGGCGACGGTGTCAGTGTTTTCGCGGAGAAGTTTTGGGTCCCATTTTGCATTGGGGTCAAAGTCGGTCTGAATGGCGGCGGCAGTAAAAAAAGTTTCTGCGTGATTTGTGTGTGTGTGGCTTGCGCGGACAAATGAGAGGATGCCAAGAAAAACAGGCAACACGCCAAGATAAAACTCTGGGCAAACGCGACGCAACGCATTGAAGGGGTTCGGAAATTGCGCGGGGCGGAGCGGGCGATTTTCAAACCCGCCGCCGAAACGTCCGCCGCCGTCTGCTGCGTCTTTCATTCTCTCCGCAAACTCTTCGCGCCTTGCTTTGAGCGCAGCTTCTTCGGCTTTTTCTCGTTCTTCAAAATACCGCAGAATATAGCGCGACAACCCTGTGTTGAATAGGATTATGGCGAATGCGGGTGCCCACGGTCCGCCCCATGCGCAGAGGGAGAGGACGACGGGTTGTCGCCATTGTGTCTCGGCGAGCAACACCCACGGGAAGCCTGTAAAAATCCACGATTGTAGCCATTCGAGGAGCACCCACGCGCCCGCCAGCCCAAATTGTATCGCTATGCGCGAGGTGACTGGTGCGCCTGTTGCTTTCGGGAAAAGTCGCCGCGCCAGCGCAAGCCATGCGAACGGAAATGCCGCCACGCTCGCCGTCAATAGCACTAAGCCCAGCCAGCCCAGCGGCGGATAAACGTGGCGTAGCCAGACGAGTGTGGCGATTTTCGCCAGCCACATAGAGACGCCCGCTGTGAACAGCCATTGTTTCCATGTCGGTTTTGTCGCCGCCCAGAGTAGAAATGGGACAGCCCAGAGCCACGCGCCTTCGGAAAAACCGATGCCGGGCGCAGCCGCAAAATAGAGGAGGCCGCCCGCCGCCCCGACAGCGAAGGGTAGCAGGCGTAAAACGCGATAGGTGTTTCCGAAAAATTGCACGCAGCGGAAGATGCGCGGTGGTGGCAGGCGGGCAATAAAATAAAGCGGAGCGGGGGAGCGGCGGAGCAGCGGGGGGCGGTGGCGGCGGAGCAGCGGGGGCGGGGGCGGGGGGCAGCTCGGGCACGGACACACGGACACACACGGACTGACACGGACAAACACGGACGCGCACACACGGACAGGGAGAGCTTGTTTGGGGCGTGGTTGGGCGTGGTTGGGCGTGGCTGGGCGTGGCTGTTTTTTCTCTGCTCTGCTCTTCTCTTCTCTGCCCTGCTCTTCCCTTTTTTCTATTCTTCCTCTTTGTCTTCCTCTTTCTTTCTCTCTCTTTTTTCGTTTCTGCACTTGGAGAGGACGGCAGTTTTGGCGGCGTCAGCTAATTCGTCTATCTCGTTGCGGTCGAGGACAGTGAAACTGGGGGGGGGGAGCTTGGCAATACTTTCGCGGAAAAGCGTTGCACGCACAGCATCACGCGCACCACCTTCAAGAACTTTTCCAGCAGTGGACATGATGTGCGCAGGTTGACTCTCGATAAAGAGACGGTCTATCAACGCACGGCAATGTTGAGGCAATACACCGATGTCACAAGCAAGTCTTGCCAGAGAGAGAGAGGTCATAGCCTCGGCAGTAGTGAGCATTCTGGCGTTTTTAAGGATGGCGAGACCTCGTGCGATTTGGTCGTAAAGTTTATCAGAATCGTATTCGAGAAGACGCAGGCGAGCGTTCTCTTCTTGCTCAATGATTTTTTCCAACCAGAGCGTCAGGCGGTCGAGGATTTCCGTTTCAGAATAGCCGAGCGTGTGCTGGTTGGAGATTTGGAAAATACAGCCAGAGGCGTCAGAACCTTCGCCGAACCAGCCGCGGACAGCAATGCCATCGGCACTTAGGGCGCGGACGACCTTGTCCATGTTTCCCGAAAAAACAAGACCCGCGAGGTGAAGCATCGCGGAGGCGCGGAGACCTGTGCCGAGGTTGGTCGGGCAGGCAGTCAGGTAGCCAAGCTCGTTGGAAAACGCGAGGTGGAGCGCGTCGTCGAGGGCGGCGTCAAGTTGCTCCGCTTGCTTCCATGCGCGTTTGAGGTGGAAGCCGCCGCGCATGACTTGCAAGCGCAGGTGGTCTTCCTCGTTGACCATCACGGAGCATGTTTGGTCGCGGCTAATATAGACGGCACTCCCCTTGCTTTCTGCGAGTTCTTTACTGATGAGGTGGCGCTCGACGAGAAGGGCTTTTTCGGCGTTGGGCAGTGCGCCGACGAGGAAGATGCCGCCTTTGCCGAGCTTGGGGACGGTGCGTAGGGCGTGGTGACAGGCTTCGAGGACGGCGCGTTTTTGCCCCGCGTTGGCACGCCCAGGGAAGGGGTGTCCGGCGAGGTTGCGGGCGAGGCGAATGCGTGTGCTCAACACCACGGGCTGCTGGGCAGCGATGTTACGCATGAGTTCGTTTTCGGCGTTGAGCAATTCGATGATTTTCATTTTCGGCGGGTGCCGCTGGCGGCGGCGGGGCGGGTCAGGCAGTGGCGGTTTCGAGTTGCGCCTCCATGCCGCGGATTTCGTCGCGGAGCTTGGCGGCGTCCTCGTAGGCCTCTTTTTTGATGGCGATGAGCATACTCTCGCGGGCGGTGGCGATGGCCTCGCGCAGGCTCTCGGCGCGGATTTTTCCGACAGGCGCTTTGCCTGTGTGCTTTTTGCCGGGCTGGATTTTTTCGAGCATCGCGCCGAGTTCTTCGGCAAAAGTTTTGTAGCAATCGGGGCAGCCGAGGAGGTGTTGCTTTGCGAAGTCAATGGCGGTGAAACCGCAGGTGGGGCAGGCCTTGAGCTTGCCCGTCTTGCCACTGGCGACGGCGCTAAGGGTCGCGGCGGCGAGTGCCTGCGCGAGCGGGAGGATGAACCCTATCGCGCCTGCGAGTGCTCCTTGTTTGGCTGCGCAGCTCTCGCAGTAATGCACCTTCTTGACCTGATTGTCGCCAATCTGGGTCAGGTGAACATTCGCGGGCGCGCCGCAGACAGAGCATGTGATGTTGTCGCTCATCGGTTTTTATTTGGCTTCTGGTTCCTCGTTTGTGGGGCGGTCTTATGCGGGAAAATACGGGGTGTGGCAAAACGGAAATTCAACACCGCGAACGGCGGGGCGAAGCGTGGTTTGCGAGTTGAACGCTGCCGCGTGTCTGTTTTCCTGCCGCGCTATGCTTCCTTGGTTCGCTGGCTCGCAATGCCCGCTTTTTCTCGCGCCGATGGCGGGGTTCACGGATGTCGCCTTCCGCGACTTGTGCAAACAACACGGTGCCGATGTCGTCGTCACCGAGTTTGTCCAGTCCGAGGCGCTGCTGCGCAATGTGCCGAGGGCGTGGCGTTCGGTTGACTTCACGGAGGCGCAACGCCCAGCGGGCGCACAACTTTTTGGCGCGAAACCCGCGCAGATGGCGCGGGCGGCGCGGCTCGTCGTCGAGCGTCTGAGGCCAGACTTTATTGACATCAACTGCGGCTGCCCCGCCGAGAACGTCGTCGAGCGCAACGGCGGCGCAGGGCTGATGCGCAAGCCAGAGCTGGCGGCGGAAATCGTGGCGGAGGTCGTCCGCGCCGTCCCCGGGACGCCTGTGACCGCCAAGATGCGCATCGGTTGGGACGCGGCGAGCATCGTGGCGGAGGAGTTTGCGTGGCGGCTTGAGGACGCGGGCGCGAGTGCCATCACCGTGCATGGGCGCACCAAGGTGCAAGGCTACGGCGGCGTGGCGGATTGGGACGCCATCGCCCGCGTGGTGGCGGCGGTGCGTGTGCCAGTGGTCGGCAACGGCGACATCCGCGACGGCGCGACGGCTGCGCAGCGGCTGCGCGAGAGCGGCGTCGCCGGCCTCATGGTGGGTCGCGCCGCCTTGGGCAACCCGTGGCTTTTCGGCGAAATCAAAGCGGCCCTGCGCGGAGAGGCAGCACCCGCGCCGCCAACGGAGGCCGAGCGGTGGGCGACGTTGCGGCACTACGCGGAGATTTTGGCGCGTCGCCGCAAAACCGGTGCCTACATCGCCCGCCCAAGCGAACTTGGGAAGGCGGACGACGACGGCGACCGCGACGACCGCGACGATGACGGCGACGATGATGATGACCGCGATGACCGCGACGACCGCGATGCCAACGGTGACGGCGGCGGCGGGAACGGCGGCGGCGACGACAATGTGCGTTGGCTGTTGACGCGTTTGTTACCGCTCACGCATGGTTTAGCGGGGTCGCGAAAGATACGCGCCCAGCTGTCGTCGTGCCGCACTTTGGACGACATCCTGCACCTCACGCCCGCGCCCTGAACCCGCCCGCCGAGGTCGGCGTTTTTAGGTTTTAGGTTTTGGGTTTAGCTGAGGTCAATGGCGTCCACGTCGAGGATGTCGGTTATGCCGGCACCGAAGTTGAAGCGTGTGCGCAATTCGCGGATGCGGGTGACGGCGGCAATCACGCGGTCGGTGAAATACCATGCGCCCCAGCGGTAGTCGTCTTGCAAACGCTCCAGCGGGCAGGCCGCTGGGCCGCGTGTCTCGACGAGGCCGGGCGGCAAGTTGGCCTCCAAATACTTCATCCAGCTTTCCGCAAAAAACTCGACCTTCACGCCGTTGCGCCCGCGAAACAAATGGCGGATGAGGTGCCGCGCCGGCGGGTAACCATACTGGCGGCGCAGGAGCAGTTCCTCCTCCAAGAAGCCGTCGAAGTCCGAGCGTTTTGCATAGAGTATCGGCGGCGCTTCGGGAGTGAGCGTCTGGACAAACACCTCGCCCGCACGGTCGCCACGCCCTGCCCGCCCCGCGACTTGGGTGAGCAGCTGGAACGTCCGCTCGGCGGCGCGGAAGTCGGGGACGTGCAGCGAGAGGTCGGCGTCCACGATGCCCACGAGGGTCACGTTCGGAAAGTCCAGCCCCTTGGCGAGCATCTGCGTGCCGAGGAGCACGTCGAGTTTCCCCTTGCGAAAGTCCGCCAGCACTTCGCGAAAAAGGTTTTTGCGAATCATCGTGTCGGCGTCTAACCGCATGACTCGCGCAGCAGGGACGGCGGCGCGTAGGATGTCTTCGAGTTTTTGTGTGCCCGCGCCGCGCCCACGTATTTGAGGCGAGCGGCATTGGGGGCAAGACGCAGGCGCGGGCTGGCGGTGGTTGCAGCAATGGCAGCGCAGGGAGTTGTCGGCGCGGTGGTGCGTGAGCGCGATGCTGCAATGCGGGCAGCCCGCGACGTAGCCGCAATCTGGGCAAATCATTTGCCGAGAAAATCCGCGCCGGTTCAAGAACAGGATAGACTGCTCGCGGCGTTCTAAGCGCAAGCGGAGCGCGTCAACAAGCGGGCGAGAGAGCACGGTTTGCCCGCGCATGTGGAGCAGCTCGCGCTTCATGTCTATGATGCGGAAGGCGGGCATGGCGCGGTCGTCAATGCGCGAGAGGAGGCGGCTCGCGGCGTATTTGCCGGAGCGCGTGTTGGCGAGAGACTCGAGAGAGGGCGTGGCAGAACCGAGCAGCACAGCAGCGTCGTTGAGTTTGGCGCGATAGACGGCGGTGTCGCGCCCGTGGTAAAGCGGAGTCTCGCCTTGTTTGTAAGACGGCTCGTGCTCCTCATCCACGACGACAAGCCGGAGGTTTTGCACGGGGGCGAACACCGCCGAGCGCGCACCAACGACGATACGCGCCTCGCCCCGCGCCATCGCCATCCATGCGTCGAAACGTTCGCCAGCGGACAAATGGCTGTGCCAGACGACAACGCGCGTCGCGCCGCCTTCCAGCCGCTGGCGCAATCGCCCGACGGTTTGCGGCGTGAGCGCGACCTCGGGCACGAGAAAAATCGCCGAGCCGCCCGCCGCCAACGCCGCCTGTATCGCGCCGATATAGACCTCCGTTTTGCCGGAGCCGGTGACGCCGTGAAGGAGGCGCGCACGGAATTTCCCCGACGCGATGTCGGCGCACACGGCGTCGAGGGCTTCGCGCTGGGCGTCGTTGAGCGTCGGTGCCTCCGCTGCCACGCACTCGCTCTCGCCGAGCGCGTCGGCGTAGGCGTCGCGGGTGAGCAAGGCCTCGGTCTCCGCGATGATGCCTGCGGCTTTGAGTGCGTCGCAAGCGGCTGCGCCGACGGACAGGCCGTTGAGCGCGGTGTTGCGCACGACCCCTGCGGTTTGCACGGCGAGGAAATCGTAGAGCGCGGCTTGCTTGGGAGCGCGGCGGCGGAGCTTGGCAAGCGCATCTGCATCGAGACGGCGGGCGAGGCGGAGTTCTTTTTGGACGGCAGGTTTCACGCCTTGGCGCACGGCGGCGGGCAGCACGGTCTCGAGGACGGAGTTAAGCGGTGCGGCGTAATAGCTGGCGACCCACTCGGCGAGTTTGTGCAAATCTGGCGACAACACGGGTGTCTCATGGCAGAGTTGCAAAATGGATTTGAGCGCACGGGGCGGTTTCGCAGGCGCAAATGTCTCACGCCATTCAGGGAAGAGGAAGTCGCCAGTGGGCGCGGAGGCGGCAAACGCGGGAGGGGAGACGGCGGAGGGGGAGGTGGCGGCAGAAGGGGAGGCTGCGGCAGAGGGGAGGAAGGCAGAGGAAACGGGTGCGGGGGAGGGGGAAGTGGGGAGGAAGGTGCCGGAGGGAACGGTGGCGGGGGCGGGGGAAGTGGGGAGGAAGGTGCCGGAGGGAACGGTGGCGGGTGCGGGGGACGCGCCGGAGGGTGCGGAGAGGGTAGAGACAGAGGGAACGGCGTCGCGAGCGGTGGGCACAGAACTTGATTTTTGCGTAGGAGCGGAGGAGAAGGAAATGGACGGAGGAGCGGCGAGGGACGCGGGGGGGGCGTTGGCTGCGGTGAAAGCGGAGGCAGTGGCAGTGGCAGTGGCAGCGGCGAAAACGTTGGCGGGAACGGAAACGTTGGCGAGAGCATTGGTGTTGGTGGGTTTTTCCCAGACAATCCCCAGCCGTGACGATGGACCCAGTGGGACGCGCACTAATTGTCCGCGTAAGATTTTCCCGGTCAGTGTTGGGGGCACTGCGTATGAATACACCCGTCCGCCGGCGTCAAACGGCAGAACTTCGGCGGCCTCGGCGGCGGATGGCGTCATGCCCTCATGCCAAAATCAGAAGCCGAAGCAGACAACATTTTTTACTTTATTTTTTAACCAGGCTAAAAAAACTTCTTGACACGAGGCGTCTATCCACCATTTCCGCGCTGAATATCAGCACCAACAGCACTACCAAAATCAAACTCACCACAACACCATACCCAAACAGACACCCAGAACCAATCAGCAGCAGCGAGTCCGACGCGTGGACAATTTTTTAACCAGGTTAAAAAACTTCTTGACGTAAGCTCCGAAGACGCCATTTTTTTCGTGCTTCAAATCAGCACCAACAAATCAAATTCATCACAACACCATGCCTAAACAGACAACCAGAACCAATCAACAGCACCAGCGAGTTCTCCAAGTTGGCCGTGTCCGCCGAATAAAAGCCAGCGGCTCAGTCAGCGTTTTTCATTGCGTGTCCCGAACGGTCAATGGAGAGATTTTCCTCTCCGACGCCGAGAAAGACACCATGCAAAAACAACTCCACCAAGTCGCAGACTTCTGCGGTGTCCAAGTCGTGACATACGCCCTTATGGGAAACCATTTCCATGTGCTCGTCAGAGTGCCAGAACAGGGCGAACTCTCCGATGCAGAACTGCTGCGACGTTACTCCGTGCTCTATCCCAAGCCCACAAAGTGGGCACCCGCCGACGTCAAGATGCTCGCCGAGATGCTCAAGAAGGACGACGAAGACGCCGAGGCGTGGCGCAAACAAATGCTGCGCAGAATGGGCGATGTCTCCGAGTTTATGAAGACCTTCAAGCAACGGTTTTCCATCTGGTATAACCGCACACACGAACGTTTTGGAACGCTTTGGTCGGAGCGTTTTTCGAGCACTCTCGTGCAGAGCGATAAGTTTTTTGCGATGGAAAGTGCCGCCGCTTACATTGACCTGAACCCAGTCAGAGCGCGTCTCGTCGCAGACCCGAAAGACTACCGCTGGTGCGGCTACGCCGAAGCCGTAGCAACGGGCGGCAACGGCACGATGCGCCGCAATCTTCGCTATGCAGTGTCCTCCGACAACCTCAGCGATGAGGAGATGTTGGAGACCTACCGCGTTGTGCTGTTTGGCAAAGGCGCAACCGCAAAACGCGGCGACCCCTCCGCCGCCCGCATCACCCCCGAAGCCGCCCAAGCAGTCGCTGCTTCTGGCGGGAAACTTTCCCACTCAGAGCGTCTGCACACGAAGGCTACGCAGTTCACCCGCGGCGGTGCCATTGGTGACGCGAAGTTTGTGGGCGCGATCTTGGCGCAATACACCCGCGAGACCAACCGCCGCTCCGGTTGCAAGCCCATCCCGTTTGCGGATGCAGACGCGGACGCGGAGATTTCCGCCGACTGGCCGAAAGGTCTCTGCACCCTTCGCCGACGCAAACACTGAGTTTCGAGCCAGCCAGCCTATATGGTCGGTCTTGCCCCCCCCTATTATCCTAAAAACGGCAGTTAATGCGGGCGGTTTTGCGCAATCTTTTGGCAGTCTGCGGCTTGCGCTTTCCGCTCCACGCACCGCAAGGTGCGCGTCGGGAAAGCGCAAACCGCATCCGCCTCAAAATCTTGCGCAAACCCATCCCGCTGAACTGCCGTTCTTAGGATTA
>JAITPT010000229.1 GCA_031289285.1 Puniceicoccales bacterium | reverse complement strand
CATTACCCGGGGTAGGTGCTTTCGCGCCAACCCTGGGCTTTGTTGGGAAACCCCGTTGGGGTTTAGATGCAGCCACCAGACACCATCCCAAATACTCTCGTCGCTATGGGACAACTGTGATAGGTATCGGTCTCGCCCTGTCTCTGTGGGCTGTAAGCCCACCTTGCAAGGAACAGACTGTTAATGTATTGTTTTTCAACGAATTACAAAGCGGAGATTTTGGGCATTTTTAGCGACTAACACAAACGTCTGACACACCATGTGGTGTGGCGGCAAATTGGAAAAGCGTTACATTTTGATTTTGAAGGAGTTGCGAATGTCGCCTTGGCGGGCGGGCGGCGGCGCGGGCGGCGGTTCTGAATATTTTACCAGGCTAAAAAAACTCTTGCATACCCCATAGCGTCGTTTCGCGGGTGCGGCTAACGCCACCAGCACACGGACGAGACGCCCATGCCACGCACACACCACACACGCCTCATGCCATAGACCACAGCCCCCAGCCAGTCGCCCCAGTCGCCCTTATCCTGAAAACGGCAGTTGAGCGGAGTTGAGTCGTGGAGTTTTGCGGAAGCTGTTTGTTATCAAAAACATTCAGCACCTATTGTAGAGGAGTGATTTCAAGAATGTTTACCCCTTGGTAAAAACGGAAAAAACTATATTGTAACATATCGTCGGGAGAATAATTAGCACCGAGTTGGACTCCCTCCGAAAATATTTCTTCGCGTGCCTTTATCTTCACCGTTGTTCCCTCAGGAATTCTTCCTACTTTCATTAAATTTTCAACATTTTTAGCTAAGATGCCGATTTTGATTTTTTTGACATTTTGTCCATTTATCTTTGAAATAATAAGGTAGTGTGGCACGTAGGATTTGTGGTCGCCATTGTATAAAACACCCTCTGCATGAAAATCTTCAAGAAATTTTAAGCCTGTTACTGTTTCTGCGGCAAAACTATTTTTAGAGTCAGGCTCGGCCTTAAACGCAATAAATTTTAGAATATTTTTAACATCGCCCTTATCCATCAATATTGTTTCGTAACAAAGGAAACCGAAATCTTTCTGTGTATATTCTTTAAGAAAAACTGACACAGGAGTGTATAAAAAATTGACAAAAACTTCTTTCGGTTCATCAAGGAGAAGTCCATTGACGCTTTTCACAAGGAAATAAGCGTCAGTGCCGCCTCCGTTGGGATTGCAATATCTTACTAACGATCCTGAAACATGAAATTGTTTCCCAAAACATTGTTGAAAGACAGTTTTTTGATTAATCGTTTTTCCGGGAGAATCTGATTGCGAAGAGCATCCACTCCCAACCGCCATCATCAAAATCAGCAATAAAGCACCCATTGAGAAACTACTCTTTGAAACTCCACTTTTAGCATCTTTTTGCACATTCTCCGGACCAAAACTTTTTCCTTCTTTTTTGCATTGGGAACACCAGACTTCTGTGTTGTAGCAAGCAGCTCCTCCTGTCGAATATCCTTCCGGCCAATCGGCTGCTGGATTTCCGTGAACTATAGCACCGTTGTCTTCAGTAGTGTATTGATTGAGAGAACTGGATGTGTAGATTTTGGCGACTGCAGGCGTAGCTGATAAGCCCTTGGTCGCATTTAGGCGGTTACCGATAGGGTCGTAAGAGTAGGCGCGATTGTTGGCTGAGGTTTGGTTGTTGGTGCTTCCTGTAACTTCGATGCGGGGATTGTGGGAAAAAGCGTCGGTGCTTGTGGCAACAAAGGCAGTGCCGGATTGCGAACGAGCAGTGCGCTGTCCAATGGAGTTGACGGTGTAATCGTATTGGCTGGCGATTGTGTTGGCGCTTGCGCCGACAGTAATGCGATTTTGTTTAGACGTGAGAACATCGCGATTGGGTTCGTAAGTGTTGGAGGCGGCGATGGGGACACGGACAAAGTTCTCACGCGAAGGCGCGAAGACGCGAGGAGGAGAAACGGAGGCGGCGGGTGAAGAGGCGGCAGATGTTTGAGACATGGGAAGCGAGTTTTTTGAGGATGATGTGCGAAAAAGCAAGAAAGCTCTTGGTGATGAAAACCATAGCAAAACGGAAAAGTTTTTGTAACGCAATCTTTTTTTTGAAAAAGTTTTTTCGAGGGAGGGGGGGGGGAGGAATGTTGGCGAGGGGGAGGGATGTTGCGGTGTAGGCGGGCGGTGGGGCGGGCGTGGGCGTGAGTGTGGCACAGACAATCCTGTCTGTGGTGGTGGGGTCGTCGCCTCTGGCGACGCTTCGTCCACAGACAAGATTGTCTGTGCTACACTGCACTCGCCGTCGCCATCTGTCGTAATGACGGCGGCGTGGGCACGGCAGGGGCGGGTGTGCTGCGCACATGCGACACGGACGAGACGCTCGTGCCACGGACACCACACACGCCATTAGATTTTTTCGGCGAGACCGGAGGAACGGAGGGTGGGGGTGGAGACGGCTTGTTTGAAAAATGCTTCGTCCGCCCAAAATACACAACGCAACTTGGCACGAGTGAGACCCGTGTAGAGAAGCTCACGAGTCAACAAACGACTTTGCGCCGCCGCCAAAATGAAAAGCACCTCCCCAAAACCAGAACCCTGCGCTTTGTGAACCGTCATCGCAAAAACCGGCTCGTGCGCAGGTAACTCCACTAAACTGAAATCACGGAAACCCGCGACAGCCGCAGCGTCTCCGGCGGCGTCGGCGGCTCCGGTGTCTCCGGCGGCGTCGGCAGCCCCAGCCCCTGCCCCAGCAGCCTCAGCAGCCCCAGCGGCACTGGCGGCGGCAGTTGATTCGTCGGGGAACCAGACGCGGATTTCGCCGATGGCGTCTGGCCAACAGAGGCCGATGTCGCCGTTGTGTAGGTTGTGGAAATAGTCGTTCTCGGTTATCATTAGCGGGAAACCACGCCCGTAACGCTCCATGCGGAAAATGCGCTGCATGGCACGGTTGGCAGCTTCGACGCCACAGGGGCCGCGCCGAGTGGCACAGAGGAGACGAAAGGAATCGAAGAGACGAAAAGCCTCGGTGAGCGAGGCGGCAGCGGGATAATCGCGGAACGAGTGGCCACGCAGGTGCGCCGCGAGGCGCGTCTCGAGTTCCGAGAGCGCACGGGGAGCAGGAGCGAGCGCAAGCGCGGCGGCGTGGGAGGAGTCGGCGGCGGCAGGAGCGTGGGCGGCGGCGGTGTCGCTGCCCGCCAGCGTTTCCCATGCGGCGTCGGCGTCGCCGGAGTTGATGGCGTCTTTGAGGCGGGCGATGGGGCTGCCCGCGCTGAATCGGTGCGACTGGGAAAGCTCGGCGAAAAACGTTTGGTCGCCACGCTGCCGCCATGCCTCGCAGATGTCCGCCAACGCGGCACCCGTCTCGACGGCGGCAAGCTGGTCTTTGTCGCCGAGGAGGAGGACGCGGCAAGCGGGCGGCGTCGCCTCCAAGAGCGCGACGAGCAGCGGCAAATCCACCATCGAAACTTCGTCAACGACGAGCACGTCGGCGGAGAAGGGGTTGGCGGCGTCGCAGGTGAAAGCGTTTTTGGCGGGGTTGAAACGCAGTAGGCGGTGAATGGTGCCCGTCTCGACAGCGGCGAGTTTTTGGCGGACTTCGGGGGCGTCGTCTAAGACGAGGTTGCGGGCGATTTCGTCGCGGACGGCTTCTTTCATGCGGGCGGCGGCTTTGCCGGTCGGGGCGCAGAGGCGGATGTCGAGCGCGGGGTTGGCGTGGAGCAGGGCGGCGAGGACGACGGCGATGATGGTGGTTTTGCCAGTGCCGGGCGCACCGGTGATGACACAGAAGGGAGAGGTGGCGGCTTTGGCGACGGCGGCAAGCTGGTCGGTGTCGAGGTCGAGGCGGGTGCGGATGGGGAGGGCGGCAGCGGTGGGAGGAGCGGCGTCGGCGAGAGAGGGGGAGGCGGTGCCTTCCGCGCACACGGGCGAGACGCCTGTGCCACAGGTCGCATGTGCGGACGGGTGGCTCGTGGCGGTGTGGTAGCGGAGGATGGCGGCGAGGCGGTTTTCGAGAACCCAGTAACGCTGCAAGTAGAGACGCCCGCCTTCGAGGACGAGCGGTTTGAAAACGTCTTGGGGAAATAGCGCGTCGGCGTCAGCGTCAGCGTCGGCGTTGCCGTTGACGACGGCGAAGGCGCAATTGGGGGCGAGGAGTTTTTTTTGGAAATCTGGGGGCAGCGGGGTTTCGAGGATTTCGCGGATGTCGTCGGAGGGGGCGTCTGCGAGAACGACGCTGCCGATTGTGGCGATGTCGCCGAGGCGGAGGCAGACGTGTTTGTTGGCGACGGTGTGATGGGCGGCGAGGGTGGCGGCGAGGAAGAGGATGTCGGGGGCGGTCTCGGTTTGGTTGTCGCCCGGGGCGAGAGTTGCGACGGTCTGGGCGAAGTGCCACGCGTAGGGTGCGAGGGCGTCTTGCTCGCGGAGAGCGGCGAGGCGGGAGCGGAAGTAGTCGGTGGTGGCGGTGTTCACGGGCGGTTTTTTTGGTGGAGGGTTGGTGTCAGTCGGGGCCGCAGAAGTCGTGGGAGAGTTGTTCGATTTCGTCTTCTGTCGGCGCGTAGCGGAAGACGCCAGTTGGCGTTGCGGCGGCGTTGGCGGCGGGCGGGAGGCCGCGGACGAAGAGGTAGTGGCCGCCGCCGAAGTGCCGGTGGAAGTCGTAGGCGGAGCCGAGTGTTTGGCGCAGCCAGCGGTGGAGGGCGACGGCATAGACGGAGGCTTGGAAAAGGTAGTTGCGGGAAATCATGGCGTCGCGCAGGGCGGCACCGCCGTAGTCGGGGAGTGTGTCGGTCTTCCAATCGGCGAAGGCGTAGCGTCCGTCGCGGCGGAAGAGGAGGTCTATTATTCCGGTCATGTGGCCGTGGCGGAAATCGGCACTGGGCTTGAAGGTGAGGCCGGCGTCGCGGAAACGCCGCAGCGGGATGTTTGCGGGGACGCGGAAGAAAAACTCCCATTCGCGGAGTGTGTCCTCGAAGGGGATGTCGCGGAGGGCAAACGCGGCGTCGGGGAGTGTGGTGGCGAGGGTGTTGGCGAGGATGGCGAGGAGGCGTTCGCGGCGGGCTTTGGCACGGGCGGTTTTTTCGCCGTTTTTCCAGAAGGCGTGGCGGGTGGCGGCGCGTTCGAGAATGGCGGCGGTGGCGGGCGACGGCGGTGCGGCGCGGAATTGGTGGTAGTCGAGTTTCTCGAGGATTTCGTGGACGCACAGGCCAGCGCTTTTGCCGGCGGGGAGCGGGTCGCGGTTTTCGGGGTCGCGGGGCGCGGGTGCTTCGTCGTCGCCGCCAGCGGCGGGCAGGGCGGCACTCTCCGGCGCGGCGGTGGTGGCGGCAGATGCGGCGAGCGCGGTGTCGCCGTGGGCGGCGAGAGCGGTGTAGCTGAGGACGCCGATGTCTGCGCGGACGTTTGGCTTGGGCGGCGGGGGCGCGAGTTCGTCGGCGTCGGTGTCGGCGGCGCGGGGCGTGGTGTCGCGCAGTCGCGGGTCGAGGACGGAGAAATCTACGGTCTCGATGACGTCGAGCATTTCCCCTGCGGCGCATGGGAAGGGGTCGCTGCCAGGGAGGGGCGGTTCGGCGATGAAGCCCTCTGGGCCTTGCGAGAAGCCGCGATGGAGTTGCCCGAGGTAGTTGAGCGCGCTGGGCAACCCCGTGGATTTGCTGCGCCCTTTTATGTTTCCGGCGAAGAGGACGCAGAGGCAGGAGGCGCGGGTGAGGGCGACGTAGAGCAGGCGCAGGTGCTCGGCGAGTTGCTCGCGTGCGTGTAGCGGCTCCCATGCGTCGCGGGCTTCGTCGCTGACGGGCAGGACGAGGCCGCCGGTGTGGGGGTCGTGGACAACCCATTGGCGCGGGGCGCTGCTGTTGTCGGGCGGGCTGATGTCGAGCGTGGCTGCGAAGGGGCAGAAGACGATTGGGAACTCGAGGCCTTTGCTCTTGTGGACGGTCAACACGGCGACGGCGCGGCGGTCGCTCTCCATGCGTTGCTCGTGCGCCTCGGCGTCGGCGGTGTCGGTGTCGCCGGTGATTTTTTCGCGCAGCCAGCGCAGGAGGGCGTCGGGGTCAGGCTCGTTTTCGGCCTCGGCTTTTGCGAGGAGTTCGCAGAGGTGGCGGAAGTTGGAGAGGCGGCGTTCGCAGGCGGGGCCGGCGGCGTCGGCGGCGTGGGCGAGGGCGTCAAACTTTTCGACGAATGCGGCGAGAGCGGCGGCGACACCGCGTGTGCGCCAGACTTCGCGTAGCGCGGCGAAGGTCTCGCAGTGTCTGGCAAACGCGGCGGACTCTCCGGCGGTGGCGGCGAGGAGCGTCTCTTCGGAGACGCCGCAGAACGGGGTGAGGAGGGCGGTGCGGACGAGGCCGCCGCGATTGGGGGCGTCTATGGCGCTGAGGATGTGCCAGAGGTTTTCGGCGTCGGCGGTGGCAAAGATGTTTCCGGCTTTGAGAATGACGGCGGGGATGGCGAGGCGGCGAAATGCCTCTTGGGTGCGGACGGCCTCGAAGTTGGAGGAGACGAGGACGGCGATGTCGGCAGCGGCGACGGGGCGAGAGGTGCCGTTCTCAGAGATTTTTGCGGAGGCGTCGTCGAGTAGCTCGGCGACGAGGACGGCGGCGGCGCGTTCGGGGAAGCGCGAACGGGTGAGTTCGCTTTTGGAATAGACGCCGGCGCCGCCGTTGACGCGGACGATTTTGAGCGGGCAGGCGGGCGGTTCGCCGCCGAGGAGCAGGCGGAGTTTTGGGGCGCGTCCGCAGACGGAGGGCGTGAGCGAGACGCCCGCTTCGGCGAAGGCATCGGGGACTCCGAAGACGGCGTTGACGGCGGTGACGAGGCGCTCTTCGGAGCGGAAGTTGCGCGAGAGTGTGGTGCGGTTTTCGGGCGGTGCGGCGGCGGCAGCGGCGAGGTAGGCTTGGATGTCGCCGCCGCGAAAGGAGTAGATGGCTTGTTTGGGGTCGCCAATCATGAAGAGGCGCGAGGCGGGATGTTTGAAGACGGTCTCGAAGATGGCGTATTGGACGGGGTCGGTGTCTTGAAACTCGTCAACGAGCGCGACGGCGTAGGTGTCGCGGAGCGCACAGGCGAGGGGGCATTCGGGGGCGTGAAGCGCGGCTTGCGTTTTGTTGAGGAGGTCGTCGAAGCCGATGATTTGGAGCTTGTGCTTGCGAGCCTCGAAACCGGTTGCGGGGTCGGCGAGGTATTCGCGGAGCGCAGCGAAAGCAGCGATGCGCGGGAGGGAGAGATAGCAGCGGGCAGAGGCGATGAGGTCGGCGAAGTCTTTGCGCTCGGTGCCGGTGGCGACGAAGTCGGCGAGGGCAGGAGCGTAGTGGTCGTAGGCGAGGAGGAAGGCGGCGGAGGGGGTGGCGGCGGAGGCGGGGGAGGAGGTGGTGGTGGTGGCGGTGGAGTCGGCGGAGGAGAGGAGGTCTTTGAGGGCGCGGAGGGGGGCGCGGATTTTTTGGGCGCGGTCTTCTTTTCCGGGTTTGGGTTCGGGAGGGAAATCGGCGGCGTGGATGATGGATTTGATTTTTGCGAGAAGACGCTCGGCGTTTGAAAAGAAAGAGTGGGACAGGGCGGCGGTGGAGGTGGTATCGGAGTCGGTGGCGTCGGCGGGCTGGTGGGCGGTGGGTGGTTCGGTGGTGATGCGCAGGCGGCTGCCACGGGCGAGGACGATGCGGGCGTGGTCGAGGAGTTCGGAAAACTTCACGTTGCGCAGTGCGCCGAGCGCGCCTTCGCGGCGGAAGAAGTCGGCGACGGTGTCGTGGATGAGCGTGTCGAGAGAGGTGGCGAGTTTTGAGCCGAAGGGGAGTTTGCCGTCAAATGCGTGGCGGGAAAGCGTCCGTTGGCAAAAGCCGTGGATGGTGTAGATGGCGGCTTCGTCGAAGGCGGTGAGGGCGACGCGGAGGCGGTTGCGGACGGTGGCGGCGTCGTGTGTGGCGAGCGCACGGGCGACGATGGCGCGGAGCGTGGGGTCGGGCGGAGCGGCGGGGACGGGGACGGGGGCAGAAGCGGCGGCGGCGGCGGAGTTGGTGTTGGTGTCGGCGGTGGCAGCCTCGAGGGTGGAGTTGGTGGTCTGCGTTTCGGCTTCGTCTTCGGCGGCGGTGAGGTTTGAGCGGATGCGGTCGCGAAGCTCGGCGGTGGCGGCTTCGGTGAAGGTGACGACGAGTAGCTGTTTTGGCTCGCATCCTTGCTCGAGGACGAAGCGGAGGTAGAGGTGCTGGATGTTGTGCGTTTTGCCGGTGCCAGCGTTGGCCTCGATGAGTGCGCAAACGCCAGTGCCAAGCGGCGCGTTCAGGACATCAAATTCGTTCATAGTTTGGTTGTTCAGCTGTTTTGTTTGGCGGCGGCTGTCTAACGGGGTAGCGCACCTTAGGCACTCAAAAAAACTTTGCGAGGGGCGGCGGCGCAGGCGCGGTGCAATCTGAGATTGGACATTGGCAAACTCTGGGGGTTGAACCCAGATTCCGCTTTTGGGGTGGTGCGGATTGTGCGAGACGTGCCAGCCTCAAAAGCGAAATTCGGGTTCAACCTAAAAACGGCGACATCTGCGGATAAAAAAATGCACTCCCCAAAAAATCCTATTTATCCTGTCTATCCTGTCTAAAAAAATGAACCCCGATTTTTGGACAGGATGAACAGGATGGACAGGATAATTTTTTTGATAAAGTTTTTTTCAATCTTCGTGCCTTCGTGTGAGATTTTGTGCCAGATTTCGGAGGTAATTTACACTCTTAATCTCGCTCTAAGTCTCCGCACAAAGGTTGGCTAAAAAACTTTTTACTCCTCGATTTTGCAGGCGACGTCTTTGCCGGAGAAAGCGATGGCGAGATTGGTGATTTTGCGTCCGTCGGTATAGCGGTCAGCGTAGTGATTGGCTTTGATTTGGGACAGGGCTTCGGCAAGTGGTTTGGCGAAGTTTTTAACACCCCACGCATATTTTAGTTCGACGACAATTGTGCGATTGGGCAGGTGCAAAACAGCATCTATGCGCCCGACGTTTGTGATGATTTCGCCCTCGATTTGAAAACCGAGCAAAGAAAATGCAACGAGAAATGCGATGTGATACGCCGCTTCATTTTTTGCCTTCAAAGTGTAAGGAATATTCGCGACAAGACGGCGGAGCGATT
The DNA here is from genome assembly GCA_031289285.1 of Puniceicoccales bacterium. Lineage (GTDB taxonomy): Bacteria > Verrucomicrobiota > Verrucomicrobiia > Opitutales > UBA953 > CALNBE01. The sequence continues at coordinate 1,626 of JAITPT010000229.1, read as the reverse complement.
GTTCGAGTTGCGCTGTATCATTTGTTTTGAGAGCGGCAAGGATGGCGGTGCGCAGCGAGGAAACTTCCATGTCAGATTTCCCCGTTTTGTTCATGAGCAACACACTCATTAGCGAATCGCGAACCTCAAAATTGGGAATGTCTAAGGTGAAGTTCGTAAGAAGGTCTGTGTAAAAAGTTTTTTTTATTGTGAGATAGCCAGTTTGGAAAAGAAGTTGCCATGCACTAAACTCTTCCGACGCATTACGGTCAAGATCGTTGAGCGTTACATCGAAGGGCTTGATAACATTCGCCCAGTCTTTAATATGCGTTAACCGCTTAGTGAGAAATGTCGGCGTTCCAGACCTGAACCAGAAGCAACTAAACGCCTTTGTCGCAATAAAATTAAGTGTCGAATACGGATTATAGACCGATGTTATGCCGTCCCATGAATAGCCATTATACCACTTGCGAATGCCGTCTAAAAAGTCGGGAACCGTCTTTTGGTATTTGACGGCAAGACTTTTTATTTCTTCAGAAAAAACGCGTTCCAATTCTTCCTGTGTATAGCCGCAAACGGTCGAATAATCTTCCCCAATCGTGATGTCGCGAAGATTGTTCAAACCAGAGAAAATCGAAACGCCCGCAAAGCGCGAGACGCCCGTGAGAAAAACGAAGCGCAAGTGCTCGTCGTTGCCTTTGAGGACACCGTAAAGATTGCGGAGGAAATCACGAATGCGTTCGAGTTCGCCGTCCTCTCTTTCGAGGGAGTCGAGTATGGGCTTGTCGTATTCGTCAATCAGAACAACCGGCTGTGCGCCCGTTTTGGCGCGGAGTTTTTTGAGGAGTTCGTTAAAAATTTCGGACGGAATTGTTGAGGAAAGCGCAATGCCGTGCTCCGCCGCAATGTCGGCAAAACAGCGGGAAGTAGAGATGGACATCGCGGCGTCAGTTCCGTGTGCGAGGGTGCTCCAGTCGAGGCGCACGACGGGATGTTTTTGCGTCCAGTCCCATTTGTCGTGGATGGCAAGCCCGCGAAAGAGCGCTTCCTCGCCGCGAAAGAGGGCGTCGAGTGTCGAGAGGAGCAGTGACTTGCCGAAGCGACGCGGACGCGACAAGAAATAGACCTTTCCCTCGGTGACGAGGCGCAGGACATGCGCCGTCTTGTCAACGTAGGCGTAGTCGCCTTTGCGCAGTTCGCTGAATGCCTGAATGCCGATAGGAAGTTTTTGCATGGCGCGAACGAAAGGGGCTGTGCGTCCGCTTGTCAAGTGACTTCCCCCCTAATTCCGCTTTTGGGCGGCGCGGATTGCGCAATCCGCGCCTTCAGCACCACGATGCACCGTCCGTTCCAACCTCAAAACGGCAGTTGGAGGGGAAGCATTGCGAGAAGATGTTGTGGCAGCTTCCGCAAGACGACACGACTCAACTGCCGTTCTTAGGATTACAAAAACCCACCCCAAATTGTAATCCCTCTCATTATCCTAAGAACGGCAGTTAATGCGGGCGGTTTTGCGCAATCTTTTGGCCGTCTGCGCTTGCGCTTTCCGCTCCACGCACCGCAAGGTGCGCGTCGGGAAAGCGCAAACCACAGCCGTCTCAAAATCTTGAGCAAACCCATCCCGCTGAACTGCCGTTCTTAGGATTA
>JAITPT010000198.1 GCA_031289285.1 Puniceicoccales bacterium | reverse complement strand
GGTTCGTGCAACTTTCCCGTGCAGTGCCCACCACGCGCCCTCTACGAAATTGCAACGGAATACACACCACCAGCATCTGGTAATCCGATAATCTCGCCCCATGCGGGGCTTTGTTGCGGGTGGGCAGCTGACCGGAGGTTTCGCTGCGCTACACCTCCGGTTATGCACATCTCGCCCTCGCACAATAAATCCTGCTGTGTGCGGAGCGGGAGTCTGCCGAACACAAGCTATTCTGAGGTCAAGCGAAAAAAATGGCTGCCTTTTTATTCGAGTGCGGCAAATGGCCAAAATATTTGCTGTGTTGTAAGTGCATGATTTCCCGCGTGTTCGTGAGGCAAATCCGGACTTCCTCCGAAAGGTTGACAGAATAATTAACCAGACTAATTCTTTTTGCCGAGAAGGGAGGGAGGGGGAGGATTTTCACGGAACTAAAATTCCGTGTTTCAAAGAAGTTGTCCTTACTGGTTCGGGAGTTTCTTGATCCTATGTCCTCGCCTCCCACTCAAAGTAGCGAGGAACCGAAAAAACAAAAAACGGAGGAGGCCGGCCTGCGGCTTGCGCCTAATGCCAGCACTCCTCCATCGGAAAAAACGAATAGTGTCGTATCGTATCGTTTCGTATCGTTCTGTTCGCGTTCAGCCCGCGTTTAATCCTAAAAACGGCAGTTGAGTCGGGTCGTCTTGCGGAAGCTGTTATGTCATCTGCACTTGTTGGTTTTGTTCGACACACCAACAGGTGCGCCTTCACAAATCCATCAAGCGCAGCTGCCACAACATCTTCTCGCAATACTTCCCCTCCAACTGCCGTTTTTAGGATAATTCGCGTTCTGTTCGCGCTTCAGTTCGCGTTCAGTCCTTGCGGGCGAAGGCGGCGTCGAAAGCGGTGGTTGCGTTCGGCTCGAAGTCAATCTGGCGCACAAAAGCGGCGGCTTCTGTCGCGCCAAACTCGCGGTTCATGCGACCATCTTCCCATTCCACGGAGAGCGGGCCGTCGTATTTGATGTCGTTTAGCGCGACGATGATGTCTTCAAAAATGACATCTCCGCGGCCCGGCGAGCGGAAGTCCCAGTAGCGGCGGGCGTCGCAAAAATCGGTGTGCCCGCCGAAGACGCCAGCTGTGCCGTCGCCACGGCCCCACCAAGCGTCCTTGATGTGGACGTGGTAAATGCGGTCAGCAAATTCGCGGATAAACTTCACGTAGTCCACGCCCTGATAGCCGAGGTGCGAGGGGTCGTAGTTGAAGCCGAAACGCTTGTGGCCTTTGACGGCCTCGATGGCGCGTTTGGCGGAGGCGATGTCGAACGCGATTTCGGTCGGATGCACCTCAAGCCCGAAGTTGGCGTTGACGCTTTCAAAGACTTCGAGGATGGGCAGGAAACGTTTCGCGAAGTCGTCAAATCCGCGCTGCCAGTAGGCTTGGTCGGTGGGCGGAAAAGCGTAGATGGAGTGCCAGATGGAGGAGCCGGTGAAGCCGTTCACGCGAACGGGCTTTGCCTTTTCGGCATCGGTGCGGCCAGGGCGCGCATCGAAGAATTTGCGTGCGGCCTTGGCGGCGGTCGCCATGTGGGCGGCGGCGTTTTGGCGCGTTTTCTCTGGGTCGCCTTCGACCCAGACGCCCGGCGCGACGATGGATTTGTGGCGCTCGTCAACGAGGTCGCAAATCGCCTGACCGGTCAGGTGGTTTGAAATGGCGTAGCTATCGAGACCGTTGTCAAGGAGTAGCTCCCATTTTTCTTTGATGTATTTGTCGGACTCGACGGCGGCATAGACATCGAAGTGGTCGCCCCAACAGGCGAGTTCGAGGCCGTCGTAGCCGAAACTTTTGACCTTCGGGGCGAGCTGCGCGAGGGGCAGGTCGGCCCATTGGCCGGTGAATATGGTGACAGGACGTGACATGTTTGTGTGTGTAGGTAGGTGTGTTTGTGTTGAGAGTGCGGGTGAGAAACTCCGCGCCGCCTGAGGGAGGTTTTTGCCGTCTTCCCCGCAAGCGGGAAAAATGGTGGGCCTTGCAGGATTTGAACCTGCGACCAAGGCATTATGAGTGCCCTGCTCTAACCGCTGAGCTAAAGGCCCGTCAAAAACTTGCCGCGAACGGTTGCGGTGTCGCGCCAACATGCCGCCGCGCCGCCCGAACGCAAGGGGATTTTTTTCCGGCGCAAGTAAAAAACTTTTGCGTCGCCGCGCCGCCGTTACGCTGCTGCGCACCCGCGCAAGACTGCCAGCACTCGCGCCAACTTCGCCGCGCTCTTCACGCCCGGGCTGTCCTCGACGCCGCTGTTGAGGTCGAAAAAACGCGCCCCATTTTCCCACGCCGCCGCGACGGTGCCCTCGCCAAGCCCCCCTGCCAAAATCCAGCGCGTCTGCGGATACTCGGCAAACAACTGGCGGAAACGCGCCCCGTCTGCGGTGCGCCCCGTCCCACCGAATTGCCCAGCGCGGTGCCCGTCGAAGAGCAGGGTGTCGGCGAGTTCTGCGACCCAGCGCGGCCACGCATCTTCTGGCGCGACACGCGGCGCGAGCCAGAGACGCCCGCGCCCGACCCGCGCCGCCCACGCCTCGGCGCATTCTCGCGCTCGCTCCGCAAAGGGGTCGAAGTGGATTTGGAAAAAGTCCGCCCCTGCCGCCTGCGCGGCGAGAAGTTTGTTGTCGTCGGGCTGGACATCTACGCAGACGCGCCGCCCCGCTGGAATTGCCGCCAGCAACGCGGGCAACGCGCCGCCCGCCACAAAACGCGGCGAACGTTCCCACGCATTGACGCCGATGAAGTCCGCGCCCAGCGCGAGCGCGGCGGCGGCGTCTTCGTGGCGGGTGACGCCACAGACTTTGACGGTGAAGCTCACACCGCGCAGACAAACCGAAAATACGGCAGCCGTCCCGTCCAAAAAAAACGAAGGAGAAAAGCATGGAGAGGGAAGCGGGGTTGAAACCACGGATGAACACGAATGGGCACGAATGAAATTTGAAAAATGAGAACGAAACAAAAATTTCAAATTTCAAATTTGAGATTTGAAGTTTGAAGTTTGAGATTTGAGATTTCGGATTTCGGATTTGAAGTTTCCTCCTCTGCGCCTCCATATCTCTGCGTAAGATTTTTTCATTTTCCCATTCGTGCCTATTCGTGTTCATTCATGGTTTCAAACCCGTTGCCCCGCCGCCCCGCCGACTTCCAATGACATCGCTCTGCAAACCCGAAATACTCGCGCCCGCCGGAAACTGGCAATGCGCCTGCGCCGCCGTCGAAAACGGTGCCGACGCCATCTACTTCGCAGCCGGAAGATTTAACGCCCGCGTCCGCGCCGACAACTTCACCGAGGCCGACCTGCCGGAGCTAATGGCGTTTCTGCACGGGCGCGGCGTCAAAGGCTACGTCACCTTCAACACACTCGTTTTCACCAGCGAAATCGAGGAAGCGAAAAACGCCCTCCGCGCAATCATCGCCGCCGGTGCCGACGCCGTCCTCGCGCAAGACGCCGGCGTGTGCCGCCTCGTCCGCGCCCTCTCGCCGGATTTCCCCATTCACGCCTCGACGCAAATGACCGTCACCAGCGCAGCGGGAGTCGCCTTCGCCCGCGAGCTTGGCGCGTCGCGTGTCGTGCTCGCCCGCGAATGTTCGCTTGCCGACATCGCGCAAATCTCCGCTGCCACAGGCGCGGGCGTCGCGCTGGAAACCTTCATCCACGGGGCACTCTGCGTCGCGTATTCCGGCCAATGCCTCACGAGCGAAGCACTCGGCGGACGCTCCGCCAATCGCGGCGTGTGCGCCCAAGCCTGCCGCCTACCCTACGAGCTTGTTTGCGACGGAAAGCCCGTCCCCCTCGGCGAAAGGAAATATTTGCTCAGCCCGCAAGACCTCGCGGGCATGGAGCTGCTCCCTGAGCTAATCGCCGCCGGCGCAGTCTCGCTGAAAATCGAAGGACGGCTGAAATCGCCGGAGTATGTCGCCGCCGTCACGCGGGCTTACCGCGCCGCGACGGACAAAGTCTGGGCGGCCCTGGCAACGGACGAGAATGCGGCGGGCACGGCGGATTCGGCGAACGCGGCGGACAAAACGGGAAACGCCGCCGCGTTTGACGCCGCCCGCGCCGTCGCGCTCGCTGTCCGACGCGAGTTTGCATACGACCTCGAAATGAGTTTTTCGCGCGGCCTCTCGACGGGCTGGTTGCGCGGCGTGGACAACAGCCAGCTTGTCCACGCACGCTTCGGCAAAAAACGCGGCGTCTATCTCGGCGAAGTCGCCGCCGTGCGCGACGGCTGCGTGCGGCTCGCCCCACCCTCGGGCAACGGCGGCGACAACGACGGCAGCGGCGGTGGCGGTTTCAACCCGCCGCTCAAAGCCGGCGACGGCGTTGTCTTCGACGACGGGCATCCAGAGGAGCCGGAGGAAGGCGGTTTTGTTCACGGCGTCGAGCCAGCAAACAACGGTGGCGTCTGGGTGCGCCTCGCCCGCGAAGCACTCGACTGGCGGCGTGTCCGCGTTGGGCAAAAACTCTGGAAGACCGCCGACCCCGCGCTCACGCGCCAGCTGCGCACCACGTTTGCGGAGGGGCAGCTGCGTTTCCGCCGACCCGTTTCCGCCCGCATCTCCGGCAAGACCGGTGTGCCGCTGCGCGTCGAGTTCGACGACGGAGCAGGGCACACCGCCACTGCCGAGTCTCTCCTCCCACTCGCGCCCGCCATCAAACAGCCGCTCGACGCCGCGTTGCTGCGCGGACAGCTCGGACGTCTCGGCGGCACGCCTTTTGCCTTGGGCGAAATGCAGGTCGCGCTCGACGGCGCGGCGACGCTGCCTGTTTCGGAGTTGAACCGTCTGCGCCGCGAACTTGTCGCCGCGCTCGCCGCCGCCCGCGCCGTCCCGCAAAAATGGACGCTGAACCCGAACGTTAACACGGACAAAACCCTCGCCGCCGGTGCCGCCGCTGCCAACAACCCGTCCGCCGGTGCCGTGCTCGCCGCACTTGTGCGCCACCCCTCGCAACTCGAAGCCGCGCTGCGCTCCGGTGTCGCCTCGGTCTATTGCGAGTTTGAAGACCTTCGCGCCCTCAAGCCCGCCGTCGCGCAAGCCCGCGCTTTTGCGACGGCAAACGGCGGCGGCGCGGAAATCTGGGCTGTTCCACCACGCGTTTTCAGGCAAGGCGAAGACCACCTTTTAAGCACCGTCGCCGACGCTGGCGCGGACGGCATCCTCGCCCGCAACCACGAGCACCTGCGCCGCTTCGCGGGGCTGCGTCTGCGCGGCGATTTTTCCCTCAACATCGCCAACCCAATCTCCGCCGCTTGGTTCAAAAACCAGTTTTCTCTTGAACGGCTCACCGCGTCTCTCGACCTCAACGCCGCACAGCTTGACGCCCTATTGCGTGCCGCGCCGCCCGAATGGTTTGAGGTCACGCTGCACCAACGTATGCCGATGTTTCACATGGAGCACTGTGTGTTTTGCGCGTTTCTCTCGCGGGGAAAAGATTTCCGCGACTGTGGCCGCCCGTGCGAAACACACACCGTCCGTCTGCGCGACCGAGCGGGCATGGAGCATCTTGTCCGCGCCGACGCCGCCTGCCGCAACACGGTTTTCAACGGGCGTGCGCAAACGGGCGCGGAGTTTGCCGCTGCGCTTTTCGCGGCGGGTGCGCGGCATTTTCGCATCGAGTTTGCCGACGAGACTCCAGTGCAAATCGCGGAAACTCTCGCCCGTTATGGCGCCTTATTTCGCGGCGAAATCACAGGCACTCGCCTCTGGCGCGAGTTGAAACTCTCCAGCCAACTCGGCGTCACACGCGGCACATTGAAGTGAGACGTGCAGGGAAGTAATTTAGTTAATCCTAAAAACGGCAGTTAATGCGGGCGGTTTTGGGCAATCTTTTGACCGTCTGCGGCTTGCGCTTTCCGCTCCACGCACCGCAAGGTGCGCGTCGGGAAAGCACAAACCGCATCCGCCTCAAAATCTTGCGCAACCCCTTCCCGCTGAACTGCCGTTCTTAGGATAATCCAGAAAAACGCATCCTCGCTACGCTGCGTGGGAACAGTGGCAAAGATAGTCCCGCACAAGGCAACATGCGAAGTTGAGGATATAATGTCCATGAGCTATCTTGAAGTCAAGTGAAAAAAATGGCTGCCTTTTATTCAAGCGCAACACGTGCCAAATATTCGCCGTATTATAAATGTCTGATTTATTAGGTATTCGGGAGGAAAGTCATAATCCTAAAAACGGCAGTTGAGTCGGGTCGTCTTGCGGAAGCTGTTATGTCATCTGCACTTGTTGGCTTTGTTCGACGCACCAACAGGTGCGCCTTCACAAATCCACCAAGCGCAGCTGCCACAACATCTTCTCGCAATACTTCC
>JAITPT010000148.1 GCA_031289285.1 Puniceicoccales bacterium | reverse complement strand
GAACCGTCGTGGCTTCGGAGACTGGGCTGTGCGCGTTCGGGCCGTCGCAGAGCACGAGTGTGTGTTTGCCGTCGGAGTGCTCAAAATAATAGTAGATGCCCTCCTCTTCCATGAGACGTGAGATGAAGGCGAAGTCTGTCTCGTCATATTGGAGGCAAAGCTCGCGCACGGTAGTGCCAGCGTGCATGACGGAGTCGCTAAAATTTGCGATTTTGGTGTCCTCCTTAATAATGGTTTCGAGTATCTGTTTGGCGGTTTTTTTTTGGAAAATGCGTGAGTCTTTAGTGAGTGTGGCGAGCCAGAGTTTTGGGACGAGTATCGCGGAATACTCGGCGAGTTCGTCTTGGACATCGCTCTGTCCAAAGGCGGCGACGATGCCGTTAATATAGCGTTTGCCGCCCTCTTTTAGTGGGTTTTCGATAGTGATGGTGGCGTCTTTGCCGAGGATGGTATCGGGGTCTATGTTGAGGTCGGCGCTTTGGAGGCGGAGTTTGTATTCAAAGAGTGCGCTAACGCGCTCCGCGCCAGTCAGCCCCTTGAGGAGGAGTTTGTCTTTGCCCAGCGGCGTGGCGATGCTGGCGTGGCGGTTTTCTTGAGTGTAGTTGGACATAATAAATGAAGACGTTTCGGTTGGCGTGAAAAGGAGATGGAGAGAATGCGAGATGTGTGGTGCGGCCTGAGGGGCGGTTGTTAAATAGGTCCTATAATTTCTATAAGACCTATTTCGTTGCTCGTTGGTCGCCTGTGCTACTTGGCTACTCGGCGTAGTCGTAGGTGAAGGCGGAGCCGCTGATGGAGACTTGGATGCGCTTGATGGGCTTGGCTTCCGCCATGCGGTTTAGGAGTTCGCGGCTGATGTCGGGGAGAAGGGTTTGGGTTAGCACGGCGTCAACCATGCGCCCGCCACTTTCGCCTTCGGTGCAACGGCTGGCGATGTGCGCAACTACATCCTCGGTGTAGGTAAGTTCGATGGCGCGGTTGGCTGCGATGCGTTTGACGACGCGGGCAAGCTGGAGGCGGATGATGGCGCGGAGCATGTCGTCGTTTAGCGGGTAGTAAGGAATGGTGACGAGGCGGCCAAGGAGCGCAGCAGGGAAGACTTTGAGGAGCGCAGGGCGGAGCATTTTGGTGAGGCCGTCGGTGTCGGGGATGAGTTCGGGGTCTTTGCAGGCGTTGGCGATGACGTCGGTGCCGGCGTTGGTGGTGAGGAGGATGATGGTGTTTTTGAAGTCAATGAGGCGGCCTTCGCCGTCTTCCATCCAGCCCTTGTCGAAGACTTGGAAAAAGATTTCGTGGACGTCTGGGTGGGCTTTTTCAACTTCGTCGAGGAGGACGATGCTGTAGGGGCGTCGGCGGACGGCTTCGGTGAGGACGCCGCCTTCGCCGTAGCCGACGTAGCCGGGGGGCGCTCCTTTGAGGGTGGAGACGGTGTGCGCTTCTTGAAACTCACTCATGTTGATGGTGATGACGTTTTGCTCGCCGCCGTAGAGGGTCTCGGCGAGGGCGAGGGCAGTTTCGGTTTTGCCGACGCCGCTGGTGCCAGCGAGGAGGAAGACGCCGATGGGTTTGGAGGGGTTGTCGAGGCCAGCGCGAGAGGTCTGGATGCGGCGGGCAATGGCTTCGAGGGCGTGGCGTTGGCCGATGATGCGTTTCTCAAGGGAGTCGGCGAGGGCAAGGATGGCTTGGATTTCGTTTTTGACCATGCGCCCGACGGGGATGCCGGTCCAGTCGGCGACGACGGCGGCGACGGCTTGGTCGCCGACGCTGGGGAGGATGAGGGGGGTCTCGCCTTGGAGGGCGGAGAGGCGGGCTTCGGTGTCGCGGAGGGTGGTGCGGATGGCGGCGAGGTCGGGGGCAGCGGGGGACGCGGTTTCGGCGGGCGCAGGCGCGGGCGCGTCGGGCGCGACGGCGGGCGCGGCTTCAGCGGCTTCGGCGGAGGCGGCTCCGTCGGTGAGTTGGCGGCGGAGGGCGATGATTTCTTCGACGAGGGTTTTTTCTTCTTTCCACGCGGTCTCGAGGGCGGCGAGGGAGGCGCGGTCGGTTTCGAGGGTGGCAGCGACTTTGGCGGCGCGTTCGGCGTGGTCGGCACCGAGGGCGGTTTCGCGTTCGAGGATTTTTAACTCGGCTTCGAGAATGAGAATGCGTTGGCGTGTGTCTTCGATGGCGGGCGGGGTGGCGTGTTGCGAGATGGCGACGCGGGCGCAAGCGGTGTCAATGAGCGAGATGGCTTTGTCGGGGAGTTGGCGCGAGGGGATGTAGCGGTGCGAGAGTTTGACGGCGGCTTCGACGGCGCTGTCGAGGACTTGCACGCGGTGGTGTTTTTCGAGGACGGGGGCGAGGCCGCGTATCATGGCGACGGCGGCGGCTTCGGCGGGTTCGCCGACTTTGACGACTTGAAAACGGCGCGTGAGAGCGGGGTCTTTTTCGATGTGTTTTTTATACTCGGCCCAAGTGGTGGCAGCGATGGTGCGCAGGGTGCCGCGAGCGAGGGCGGGTTTGAGGAGGTTGGCGGCGTCGCCTGTGCCCGCTGCGCCGCCCGCGCCGATGAGGGTGTGCGCTTCGTCAATGAAGAGAATGATGGGGACGGGGGAGGCCTGCACTTCGTCAATGACTTGGCGGAGGCGTTGCTCGAACTCGCCTTTCATGCTCGCGCCGGCTTGCAGGAGGCCGATGTCGAGCGAGAGTAGGCGGACGTCTTTGAGTTGCGGAGGGACGTCGCCAGAGGCGATGCGTTGGGCAAAGCCTTCGACGACGGCGGTTTTGCCGACGCCCGCTTCGCCGGTGAGGATGGGGTTGTTTTGGCGGCGGCGCATGAGGATGTCGGTGATTTGGCGGATTTCGTCGTCGCGGCAAAGGATGGGGTCCATTTTGCCGGATTTTGCTTGGGCGGTGAGGTCGGTGGTGTAGCGGTTGAGGGCTTCTTGTTTGCCGAGTTGCGCGGGGGCGATGGCACCGCTGGCTTCGCCGGGCGAGGCGCCGCCAACGGCGTCGGAGGCGGGCGCACTGAGGCGGGTTTCGGGAGACTTGGCAGTGATTTCCAAAAAGTTATCTGCGAGGGCTTGCTCTTTTATTTTGGCAAACTCTGGAGAGATTTGCGTGAAGATGGAGCGCAGGGCGGGCGCACCGACGAGCGCGAGGACGATGTGTCCGGTGCGAATGCTGTTTTCGCCGTAGAGGAGCGAGGTGTATGTCCACGCTTGTTGCGTGGCTTGCTCGATGTGGGGCGCGAAGTCGGAGACGGCAGTCGCGCCACGCGGGAGTTTGTCGAGGGCGGCGGTGAGGGCGGCGGCGAGACGCGAGGCGTCAAGGCCAAAATGATTGGAAATGTGGTGGAGGTCGGTGTCCTGCGTCTGGTAGATTTGGTTGAGCCAGTGGATAAGCTCGACGTAGGGGTTGCCCCGCATTTTGCAGAAGACAGTAGCGCCTTCGAGTGCTTTGTAGGCAAGCGGGTTGAGTTTTCCGAACAAGGTAGAACGTTGGATTTCAGGCATGAGTAGTGTGTTAGTTTTGGTGTTGGGTGAGTTGGTTTTGGCGAGTGATTGTGGGTGTTGGTTTGTGTTTGTTGGAGAGTGTTAAAAAAGTGGGCGGGAGGGTGGAAGGGGAGGCGGCGGGAGTCAAGCGCGGGCAAGTGCGCGTCGTGCGCCTTCTGTGGGAGCGACTTGTCAGGGAGGCTGACTGTTCGTTGTTGAGTAGGGGCGGCGTTCACGCATTCTCTTTCGTGCATGTGGTCTTTTCTCCTCGCACGAAAACAACTCTTTCCCCCCGGAAAATTTCCGGTGTTTGCTTTCGTTTCCATACTGGGCGTCGCACTCGGCGTCACCGCCCTTCTTGTTGTCCAGACGGTGATGAATAGTTTCGGCGAGGAACACCGCCGCCGCATTCGTGATGCCAACGGCGATGTGCTCGTTCTCACCCGACACAACTCGCCAGTGCCCGTTTCTTTCGCCGCCGCGCTTGCAAAAATGCGTGGTGTGCTCGCCGCCGCACCCTACGCCGAAGACGGCATTGTCGTCATGGGCAACGACAGGTTTGACCTCAATCTTGTTCGCGGCATTGACCCCGCCGTCGAAGACAATGTGACACCCGTGAAAAAATATCTTGCCACTGGCAAGTGGGAGGATTTTGACGACGAGCGCATCATCCTCGGTGCCGGAGTCGCGCACCGTTTGGGCGTTCGTATCGGTGACATCGTGACAGTGCAGTCGCCTAAAAAAATCTTAGCTGCACTGGAGGCGCATGAGGACGGGAAACGTGTCTCGCAACCTAAAGATCTCGAGGTGTGCGGCATTCTCGAAACAGGTTTTCGCCTTGCCGATGAGAAGACGATGCTCGTGACTTTGCGCACCGCTCGCGACTTGTTTGACATCCCCGACGGCACCGCGCCACGCATCCACATCAAACTGCGCGACCACCAGCAGACGGAGGCTTGTGTGAGGGACATTATGGGTGCCAAGTTTGCGATAGAACAGGCGCGGCAAATCCAAGAGGAGCGCGGGGATGAATTGCTCGTCCACCCGTGGTATATGGTCAACCGTGTGTTTCTTGAATCGGTGGACATGGAGAAACAAATGCTGTTTTTTTTGATGTTTATCATCACGCTTGTCGCGTCGTTTTCTATTGGCAGCACGATGTTTAGCCATGTTGTGCGGCGCACTCGCGAAATCGGTTTGCTCAGTGCGCTTGGCGCAAGACCCGTGCAAATCCTTCGCATTTTTGTCGGGCAAGGGCTTTTTATCGGGGTCGCGGGTTACGGGCTGGGCGTCGTGTTTGCACTGCTCATTTTGCATTTTCGGCAGGAGATTGTGTCGCTCCTTGGCGCACAAGAACGCCTGTCTATGCAGTATCTTTTTAGCCGCGTTCCGTTGCACTACGCGGGTAGCGATTTCGTAAAAGCGGCGGCACTCACCATCATTCTCATAACACTCGTCTCGCTCTTCCCCGCGTTGTGGGCGGCGCGGCGCAAACCCTCGGAGGCCATGCGCGATGTCGCTCAGTAGAACCGACCCAAAACCCATGAAAACATCCTTTGCACATAACGCGGAGCCGTCGCCCGCCGCTCCCTCGCCGCCGCAAATTCCGGTATTGTCCGCCGTCGGGCTTGCCAAAAGTTTCCGCACACCGCGCGGAATGTTACCAGTCATCGCGGACGTGACGCTCTCGGTCGGCGCGGGCGAGTTTGCGAGTATCCGCGGCGGAAGCGGCGCGGGCAAAACGACGCTTCTGCAGATTTTGGGCGGACTCGACCGTCCCGACGCTGGCGAGCTTTACTGGGGCGGCGAATTAGTGTCGGGGCGCGGCAACGCTTTTCTCGCGGTGCGCCGAGCAACGCGGATTGGTTTTGTTTTCCAAGCCTACCACCTCGTGCCGGAGCTGAGTGCCCTTGAAAACATCTTGCTGGCGGCGCGGATTGCTGGGCGCGACACTGGCAGCGCGAAGGCGGAGGCGCTTGGGCTGCTTGACCGCGTGGGTCTTGCGGAGCGGGCGACGCATCTGCCCGGGCAACTTTCTGGCGGCGAGTGTCAACGCGTCGCGCTTGTTCGCGCACTCATCAACCGCCCCCCGCTAATTCTTGCCGACGAGCCGACCGGCAACCTCGACGAACGCACCGGCGAGGAAATTATGTCGCTACTGCTCGACCTCACCCGCACGGCCTCTGTCGCCCTCGTGCTTGTCACACACAATGCCGATTTTGCGTCCCGCGCCGGACGTCGGTTCATCCTGCGCGGCGGAGTGCTCACTCTCGCCGATGCGGGGAAAGGGTGATTTTTTGCGAAATGGAATACATCCCTGGGATTGCGTTTGCACTTTTACTTGTGCTCACCGCCGTTTTTTTTCGGCGAAGCCGCCGTCGTGCCGTCGAACGCGAGGCGTGGCGAAGCTCGCCAATTCCTGCGTTTTGGTTGCGTATTTTGAGGCGACGCCTGCCCATCCTCGGACGTTTGCCGCCGACTGTGCGGAGACGGCTTTTCCGGCATATTAAAGTTTTTCTGGCGGAAAAACATTTCACTGCTTGCGGTGGCATTCGGAATGTGAGCGACACGATGGCTGTCACTATCGCCGGACATGCCTGCCTCTTGCTGGCGGGACGAGTGGGGAGCCTGTGTTTTCCCACTGTCCAATCGGTGCTTGTTTATCCTGACTATTTTTACAGTCCGGTGAGTCGTTTCTCTGGCGGTGGCGCGGTGATTGTTGGCAACGAGGCGCGGGTTGGCGAGGCCAGCCCGATGGGGAACGTGGTGGTGTCGTGGCGCGAGGTGTTGCAGTCGAATGCGTTTGCGGAAAATGGGCATAACGTTGTCCTGCACGAGTTTGCGCACCATATTCGTCCGGCGGGTGCTGCCCTGACAGCCGCGCTTGACGCAGGATTTCGGCGTTTGCGGGCAAATCCCAACGACCCCGCGCTTGACAGTTACGGCGCGACACACCGCGAGGAGTTTTGGGCGGTTTCGGTTGAGGCATTTTTTGAAAACTCTGTCAAATTACGCGAAGAGCATCCAGAATTATACGCCGCAATGTCAGATTTTTTTGCACTTTCTCCGGCAGATTGGTGAAAAAATGGTGGACAAATGGTGGACAGGGTGGACGGAATGGTGGACAGGGTGGTGGACAGGGTGGTGGACAAAGTGGTGGACAAAAGAGAAAGGGCGCAATCGGGTTATTTGTTATGGGATGAGGTAAGCGACGTCGGGGTCGCGGACGACGAAGCCGCTGTCGAAGGTGACGACGCGGACGCCTTGGCGGCGGGCAAGTTGGGCAAGCCATGCGTCGGTGACTTCTTTGTGCCCAGTCAGGGAGGCGTGGTTCACTTTGCGGTAGGAGAAGTCGCCTTCGAGGAAAACGTGGTCGGGGCGGGCGCAGAATTTGTTCAGCGTGTCCCATGCCTTGGCGGCGCGGGCGGCCATGCTGGGTTCCGTGCGCATGATGAAGCGTAGCAGCGTTCCCTCGGTGACGGAACAGGTGGCGAGCAAGTCGTCCGGGTGTGCCGCGAGCCATGCGTTTGCACGGGCGTTATGCGGGTGTGCAAGGATGTTGGCAGCGATGAGGACGTTACCGTCGAGGAGCCACGTCTGGCGGTTAGTAGCTGGCATAGACTTCTTCCTCGGTGAAGGGTCGGGTCTTTAGGACGTATCCGCCAAATGGGCTGGGGAAGAGATCGCCGATGGCGGCCTTTTCGCCGCGGCGTTGTAGCTCGGC
>JAITPT010000109.1 GCA_031289285.1 Puniceicoccales bacterium | reverse complement strand
TATCCATCACCCCCCTCCTCGGGGGGGGGGGGGGGCGCCCATTTTCGGGGAACTAAAATCCCGTGTTCCAAAGAAGTTGTCCCTACTGGTTCGGGTGTTTCTCGACCCCATATCCTCGTCTCCCATTCAAAGTAGCGAGGAACCCAAAATTCTTTAGTCTGGTTAATTATTCGAAGCGAGGAGACGGGGGCGAGCGGGGGAGCCGAAGAGGGAAGTAGGCATCTGCATCTCAAATATACGATAAATCATGCACTTACCGCACGGCCAATATTTTGCCCATTTATTGCGCTCGAATTAAATGGCAGCCATTTTATTACTTGACTTCGATGCCGTTCGGGCAGTTTCCCCTTACAGTGCCTACCGCGTGACCACCACAAGATTGCACCGGAACACACACCACCAGCATCTGGTAACCCAATAATCTCGCCCCATGCGAGGCTTTGTCTCGGGTGGGCGGCGGGCCAGAGGTTTCGTTGCGCTACACCCACTGCTATGCCCATCTTGCTCCATGCGGGGCTGGTTGCGTCCGCGCTCCCTCTCAAAGTAGCGAGGAACCAAATTTGATGTCTCAGATTTGAGATTTGAGATTTGAGATTGTTTTTATTTTTCGCGTCTTTCGTGTTTTTCGCGGTTCACTCGCCCATTCCTTTCTATTCGTGCTCATTCGTGTTCATCCGTGGTTTCAACGCGTCCTCCCTCTCTGACTTCCCCCTCTTCCCTTCTTCCCATCTTCCCCCGCTTTTTTCTCAAAAAAAATACTTGCCGATTTGCCGCCCAAATGTCTTCCTGAATGCACATGTTGTATTTCTACTACTTCCTTGCACTCGTCCTCGCAGTCATCGGCATTCTTTCCGTGCTCATCATTCTCATGCAGCGCCCAAGCGCCAACGCTGGCATGGGCGGCTCCCTCGGCGGCGGTGCCGCCGAAGATGTTTTCGGCGGCGGTGCTGCCAACATCCTCACCAAAGCCACCTACACACTCATCGCCCTGTTTTTCGTGATTAGCTTCGGCCTCTATCTCGGCTTTCTCGCGCAAAACAAAGGCTCCAAAAAAGCTGCCGACTTCTCCGCGCTGACACAGCAGCCGACACCGCCGCCCGCGCTGCCCGCCGCCCCTGCCGCCGCTCCGCAGACGCCGCCCGCACCCACGACCCAACCCTCGCCACCCCCCGCCGGACAAATCCCGCCCCTGCCGCCGCTCCCGCCGCCGCAACAACCGGAAACCACTCCGCCGCCCGCACCCGCACCGACAACACCGACAGCTTCCGCGCCCGTAGCAACGTCCGCGCCCACGCCCGCGACGCCCACGCCCGTGACAACACCAGCACCCGCGCCAGCCGTCGCCCCAGCAACGCCGCCGCCCGCCGCCACCACCGAAACGCCGCCGCCGTCTGCACCAGTAACTCCCGCTCCCGCTCCCGCACCCGCGCCAACAACTACGCCCGCGCCCGCGCCCACTCCCGACGCGCCCGTAGCCACTCCGCCGCCCGCGCCGCCTGCACCAACACCCGCAACGCCGCCGCCCGCCGCGCCCGCGCCGACAACTTCCGCAGCAGCAGCCGACACCCCCGTAGCACCTCCTCCGGCGACAGCACCCACACCTGCTCCCGCACCTGCGCCCGACGCACCCGCAACAACGACTCCGCCGCCCGCACCTGCACCTGCAATTCCCGCGTCCGACACGCCTGCAACGCCCGCTCCCACGCCGCCGCCCGCGCCCGCGCCGTAATTTCCGCCGCCCGTTGCTCCCGCCTTCCCGCGCCGCCGCGCCCGCGCCCGCCTGCGCCGCCGTCCAGTCCCTGCCCCCAGTCGGCCTGCCATTTTTTCCCATGAAACACACATCCCTCGTATTCTCTCACGTGTCCTCCGTTCCGCGCCGCCTTGCGCGGCTCGCCTGTGCCGCCGCTGCCCTCGCATTTGCGTTTGCCGTGCCGTCAACCGCCGCTCCCGCAGCAACAACCCCCGCCGCCGCCGCCGCTCCCGCTGCCGACAACAGCGGCTGGACGCCGCTCCTCGACGAAAAACTTTCCCAATGGGAACCCTACATCGGCGTCCCGCCGCGCAACATGAGCGTTCCGGGTTACACCACTGGTTCGGGCAGACCCATCGGTCTGCGCGACCCCAAGGGCGTGTTCACAGTTCGCATCGAAAACGGCGAACCCGTGTTGCACATCACCGGCGAAATCGTCGGCGGTCTGACCACGCTAAAAGAATACGCCAACTACCGTCTTCGTTTCCAATTCCGCTGGGGCAAAAAACGCTGGGCACCCCGCGAAAACGCCCCTCGCGACAACGGCATCCTCTACCACTGCGTCGGCAGACACGGCGCGTTTGGCAACGTCTGGATGCGCTCCGTCGAGTTCCAAGTCCAAGAAAACGACACTGGCGACTTCTGGCCACTCTGCGGCTCGATGGCCGATTTTCCCGTCACGCGCAAAGGCGGCAGCCCTTGGCGCTACACGCCCGGCGCGCCCCTCGTCGAGCTTGGCACCCGAGTTCTTCGCGGCGAAGATTACTTTGAAAAACCCTCCGGCGAGTGGAACGATGCCGAGCTGGTCGTCGTCGGTGGCGACTCCGTCCACATCCTCAACGGCAAAATCGTCAACGAACTTCGCAACATCCGTTACGCCGAAGGCAACGGTGCGAAGCGAAAAGTCGTCCCGCTCAAAGCCGGAAAACTCCAAATCCAATCCGAGTTTGCTGAGGCCGAGTTTCGCCGCATCGAAATCAAACCCGAAACCGTCCTGCCCGTTGCCGTCGTCAAACCCACCGGCCCCCGCGTCCTCGTCTATTCCAAAACCAACGGCTACCGCCACAAAGACGCCATTGACGCCGGAAAAAAGTTTTTCGCAAAAATGGGACAGCTCCACGGTTTCGACGCCGACTTCTCCGAGGACGCCGCCGTCTTCACCGACGATTCGCTGAAAAAATACGCCGCCGTCGTCCTGCTCTGCACAGCGGGCGAGTTCACGATGGATGTCCCCCCGAAAAAGGCGACCAAGGTGCAACAGGAAGCCGCCGTCAAAGTCTCAGCTGACCGTCGCGAAGCCTTCCGCCGCTACGTCGCCAATGGTGGTGCGATTGCCGGTCTCCACGCTGCGACGGACAACTTCAGCATCGGCGGCGCAATCGTGAAAGGCCACGCCGTCTGGCCGGAATATGCCCGCATCATCGGCGGCGCTTTCCAGCACCACCCGCAGCAGCAGACCTCCCTCATCAACATCACCGACCCCAAGCACCCGTCCGTCAAACACCTCAAAGGCGACACATGGATTTGCTTTGACGAGTGGTATGACTTCAAAGACCTCCAACGCGACAACCACGTCATCCTTGCCCTCGACGACAAGACAGTGAAAGGCGTCAAAGTCTCGCACTACGAAGGCGGCGCGGAGGCGGAAAACCATCCTGTTGCGTGGACGCGCACCTACGGCAAAGGGCGTGTGTTTTACACTGCTCGCGGCCACAACGGCTCCGCCTTTGGCGAACCGGACTACGCCCAACACGTCCTCGCCGGTCTCTTCGACGCCCTCGGCAAACCCGCCCCCGTCCTCAACCCTGCCACCCTTCCTCCTGCCCCGCCGCCCCCAAAAGCCGCCCGTCGGTAACAACAAAAAAACGCGACAAATCGGGAAGTATTCGCTACGGGAAAATAGGTTCCTCGCTACTTTGAGTGGGAGGCGAGGATATGAGTTCGAAAAACACCCGAACCAGTAGAGACAACTTCTTTGGAACATGGTATCTTAGTTCCGTGAAAATCCCCCCCCCCTCCCTTCTTCTCGAAAGGAATTAGTCGGAAATAGTCTGGTTAATTATTCTGGCAACTTTTCGGAGGGAATCCGGATTTGCCTCACAACCACTG
>JAITPT010000091.1 GCA_031289285.1 Puniceicoccales bacterium | reverse complement strand
ACGTGCAAGACGTTTATCAAGGCCCCGGCCTCGCTGGCGTGAAACGCGGCGTCGTAAAAACCCTCCGTGTCGTCGCCCTCGAATACCGCGCCGCCCACGCCTTTGACGGGAAAAACGGCGGCAACGCGCACGAACGCGGTGGCAGCGGCTTCAGCTCCCGCGTCACCACCCCAGTCGCCGCTGGCAACGGCACATGGGAAGTCAAACACATCCTCGGCGAAGTCCCTGTGGAAGCCGACGGCAGCGTCTATTTTGAGGCACCTGCTCGCACCTCGCTTTATTTCCAACTCCTCGACGAACGCGGCTACGTCGTCCAAACCATGCGAAGCTGGACGACCCTCCAGCCCGGCGAAACCTTCGGCTGTGTCGGCTGCCACGAATACAACACCGCCCCTGCTGCCCGTGCTGGTGTGCCTATTGCCCTGCGCAAAGCGCCCCGCCGTCTCGCCCCGACAGCCTACACGCACGGCGGCATCTCCAACGCGGACTCCTACCTCGGCGTCAACCGCCCCAAAGGTTTTGACAAACCCGCTGGCTTCAGCTTCCCGCTTCAAGTTCAACCCGTCCTCGACAAGCACTGCGTCTCCTGCCACGACGGCGCGGGGACGGGCAAAGGCGACCTCGTCAACGGCATCAAAAAAGCGAAACTCGACCTCTCGGCGCGGCTTGGGGACGTCGCTGGCAGGCAGAACGAGCACCCTTGGCGCAACAACGGGCGTGCCTATTCTACCGCCTACCTGAACCTCACCAACTACGGAATGCCCGGAAAGTTCACTGACTGGGTGGACGCCGAGGGTGTCCCGTTGCCCTTGCCTGCCTACCTGAACGGCTCTTCCAAAAGCAAGCTGATGCGTTTCCTCGAACCGACGCACAACAGCGTCCGTCTCTCCACCGAGGAGAAGCGTCTTGTGGCTGCGTGGATAGACCTTGGTGTCCCATTCTGTGGCAGCTACACCGAGGCAAACTTATGGGACCAAAACCTCAAAACGCGCTACACGTATTTTGAGGGCAAACGCGCAAAATACGCCGAGGTCGAGCTGGCCAGCCTCCGCGCCTACCTGAACGAGAAAAAGTAAGTGCCCGCGCCCTTTCGCCGACCGACCGCCCAGCAGGTCGGCGGCAAGCAGGCGGCAAGCAGGCAGCGCACCGCCAACAACGAATAGGACTTATAGGTCATATAAGACCTATAGGTCCTATAAGTCTTATATGACCTATACGTCCTATAAGACCTATAAGACCTATACGTCCTATTCGAGCGGCCAGTGTGCCCCTCCCCTCCCCCTCCGCCTTTTGCAGCAGGCAGCTCAGCTTTTCTGGCCGAGGGCGTGCGCCAGTATCGCGACGCTCTCGGCAAGCTCTGGCTCGGAGACGGTCAGCGGGGGCAGGAAACGCAAAACGTTTCCGCCGGCAGGGACGACCAACAAACCCGCTTCGCGCAGAGCAGCGGCAAATGGCGGCGTCTCCGCACAAAACTCGACGCCGCTCAAATACCCGACGCCGCGAACAGCCCGCGCCTGCGCGGGAAAACGCGCCACGACAGCACCCAGCTCCGCCCGCCAGACCGCCGAGCGGACAGCGATTTTTTCCAGCAAACTCTCGTCGCGGACGACCCCCAGCACGGCGAGCGCGGCGGCGCAAGCAAGCGGATTGCCGCCAAAGGTCGTGCCGTGCGAGCCGGGCGTGAACAAACCCGCGTGTTCTTGCGCCACCCAAATCGCGCCAATCGGGAAGCCCCCGCCAAGCCCTTTTGCCAGCGAAAAAGCGTCGGCGCGAACGCCGCTGTGCTGGAACGCGAGAAACTTGCCCGTGCGCCCAATGCCCGATTGCACTTCGTCGAAAAGCAGCAGCGCGTCGTGTTTGTCGCACAGCGCACGCAGACCGCGCAAAAACTCCGGCGTGGCGACAGAAAGCCCACTCTCGCCTTGGATGGCCTCGACGAGCACCGCCGCCGTGTCGGCACCAATCCGCCGCTCAAAAGCTGCGAGGTCGTTGAGCGGCGCGGCCTCAAAACCGTCGAGCATCGGGCGAAAACCTTTTTGAATTTTTTCCTGCGGCGTGGCGGACATCGCGCCAAACGTGCGCCCGTGAAAAGCGTTTTCGGCGACAAGCACCTTGTAGGCCACGCCCTCGGCACCGGCCTTTTTTTTGCCGTGGAGACGGGCGAGTTTGAGCAGTGCCTCGTTGGCCTCCGCGCCGCTGTTGCAAAAGAGCAGCCGTCCCGCGCCAGAGCCGCCCGCCTCGACAAGCTCCGCCAGTGTCCGCGCTAACTCCGCTTGTTTTTCGTTGCGAAAAAGGTTGCTCGAATGCGCCAGTGTCGCGGCCTGCGCGTTCACGGCGGCGAGCCAGCGCGGGTGCGCGTGACCGAGCGCGTTCACGGCGATACCGGAGCAAAAATCGAGGTAACGTCGCCCTGTGTTGTCGAAGACGTAGCTGCCCTCGCCGCGAACAAGTGTGAGCGCAGGTGGGGCGTAGTTGCCGAGGAGAAAACGCGCGTAGGCGTCGGTGGTTTCGGACATGGCCGCGCAAAGAAAACCCCGCCACCAACAGCAGCAACGCCAAAAACGGCAGCAGCAGCGGGCAGCGGGCAGCGGCAGCAGCGGTGGGCAGCGGGCAGCAGTGCCTATAGGTCTTATAGGACTTATAGGACCTATACGACCTATAGGTCCTATAAGACCTATATCGAGCGGGCGGGCGGTTTCCGATTTTTGCGTTGGCGGCGGCGCTCCTGGCGACTAAGGCCAGAGACATGCCCGCCGCCTACATACCGCGCTTCCTGCGCCTCCGTCTCCCGCGCCTCGCCGCCGCCGCGCTCACCGCCGCGCTCGCGCTCGCCGCCCTCGTTGCGCCCGCGCTTGCGCGAAACACCGAGACACCCAAGGCCGTCGCGCCTGCGCCCGGTTTGCTCTCGGCGAAGTTTCCCGATGCGGCGTCAGTCCGTGCGGTGCTCACGCCACGTGCGAGCTGGCACCCGTTCCCCGCGCCCGCCGACCGCGCCGCGTGGGCGAAGGCCGACGCCGTCACGCTCAAAGCTTGCTCCGATTCCGCAGCAGCCGCGATTGGCTACGATTGGCCGTCGCCGCCCGCTACGCTCGCACTGCTCATCTCGCGCACCGGCAACCGCTCCGAATACCAAGCCGTCAGCTACAAAAAACGGATTGTTCTCGCCAACATGATTATCGCCGAAATCGCCGAAAACAAAGGCCGCTACATCGAGCCAATCATCAATGGCGTCTGGTCAATCTGCGAAGAATCTTGGTGGGGCAGCACCGCGCATCTACCGCGCCGTTACAAGGGTCTCATGGATGTCACCCGCCCGCGTGTTGACCTCTACGCCGCTGTCACGGGCGGCATTCTCGCGTGGGCAGATTATTTTTTTGGCAAAAAGTTTGACGCCGTTTCGCCGCAGATACGCAAACGCATCCGGCACGAAGTCCGCACGCGCGTCCTCGACCCCGTGATGCAGCACCACCACTGGTGGATGTCTGCCGACCCCGATACTGGCGAACGCCCCAATAACTGGAACCCGTGGATTTGCTCAAATTGGCTCACTTGTGCTCTGCTGCTCGAAGACGACGAGAACCGCCGTGCCGCGCATGTCGCCCGCATCCTCCAAGTGCTCGACGCCTTTTTGACACCCTACCCGAACGACGGCGGCTGCGACGAGGGGCCGGGCTACTGGGGCGCAGCGGTCGGCGCGTTTTACGACAACCTCGCGCTGCTCAACGTCGCCTCCGACGGCGCGTTTCGCTTCGTTTTTCAAAACGAAAAAGTCAAGAACATGGGCCGCTACATTTACCTCGCGCAGATTGGCGAACGTTACGCGGTCAACTTTGCGGACGCCCCGCCCTCTGCGCGTCCCGAGGCCTACATCACCCACCGCTACGCGAAAGACATTGGCGATGCGCCGATGCGCCAGTTCGCAGCCGCTTGCCGTTGGCCCGGGCACTACGCCGACTACGTGCGCTCCCATTTCGCGCGAGACTTTTTCAACATGTTTCACGCTGCCGAGCTTCGCGCCGAGACGCCCGCACTCACGTTCCCGCGAGATGTCTGGTTCCCCGACCTGCAAGCCGCCTTCGCTCGCGAGAGCGCCGGCTCGCAGCGCGGGTTCTACTTCGCGGCCA
Source organism: Puniceicoccales bacterium (assembly GCA_031289285.1). Taxonomy (GTDB): domain Bacteria; phylum Verrucomicrobiota; class Verrucomicrobiia; order Opitutales; family UBA953; genus CALNBE01. The sequence continues at coordinate 5,906 of JAITPT010000091.1, read as the reverse complement.
AAGGCGGCACGAATAACGAAAGCCATAACCACAACGACATCGGCAACGTCATCGTCTATTACGACGGCCAGCCCGTCCTCATAGACATCGGCTCGGGCCGCTACACCGCCCGCACCTTCGCAGAGGGCCGCTACAACATCTGGAACCATAGCTCCGATTACCACAACACCGCCGCAATCAACGGCGTCCCCCAACACTTCGGCGGCCAATACCGCGCCACCAACGCCACCTTCACGACGGCGGCAGACAAGTCGGTCTTCTCGCTCGACATCGCCCGCGCCTACCCGACCGAGGCCGGCGTCAAACGCTGGACGCGCACCATCACGCTCCTGCGCAGCGCAGGCAAAGACGCGGCGGGCGGCGGTGTGCTCATCCGCGACGAGACGGATTTGGCGCGGGCGGAAAACGTCGCCGTGCATTTTATGACCAACCTCCCTGCGCACGTCGCCGCGCCCGGCCAAATCGTTTTGCAGGGCAAAGACGCCGCCGGAAAACCCGCCGAGTTTATCTTGGAATACGACGCCGCCCGCATCGCCGCCGAGGTCGAGAAAGTTCCCCTCGTGACGGAGGAAGACACGGGCGTCAAGGCAAGCTGGGGCGACAACATCCGGCGCGTCAAACTGCGCGTTTTGCGCCCGCTCAAACAGGAGACCTACTTGTGGCGCGTTCGCAAAAAGTAGCCTTGCCACGCCCGCCACCACTGCAAAGACTGCGCGCCCTCTTAGGAGACCCAATGCCATTTTTAACCCACCAAGGAGACACACCACAGTGATATCGGCAGACGACTATGTTTTGCAGCTTGTTCAAACAAGGGGACTTGTTTCGCCGGAGACCGTGAACGCGGCCTGCGAGACCGCCCAAACCGCCGGCGTCACCGCCGACAACATCCCCACCGCAGCCCTCGACGCGCTCGTCGCGCAGAAAAAAATCGAATGGCAGCAAATCACCGACGCGCTCGCCGCCGAGTTTGACATGGAGACGGTTGACCTCTCCCTCGTGCGCCCTGCACGGGAGACACTCGACTTCGTCGGCAGGGAGCTTGCCGAACGCCACGTGATACTCCCCCTGCAGCTGCACACGGGAGAACTCGAGGTCGCCGTCGCCGACCCGCTCAACACCGAAGACCTCGACGAGCTGGCGCGCATCCTCAAGACCACGCTCACCTACCGCCTCGCCACACCCGACGCCATCCGCGACGCCATCGCCAAGCACTACTCCGAAGACGACGCGCCCTCCGGCAAGAGCGCCCTCTACGACAGCATCGCCGCAGGCAACAGCGGCAACCTGCTCATTGACCTGCCCACCGGCGGCGAGGTCAAAGCCGAAGACGCGCCAATCATCCGCTACGTCAACCTCCTCATCACCGAGGCCATCAAACGCCGCGCATCAGACATCCACCTCGAGCCACTCGAAAAACGTTTCCGCGTGCGCTACCGCATTGACGGCGTGTTGCACGAAATCGAGAACCCGCCCAAACGCCTACAACCCTCCATCATCTCCCGCCTCAAACTTATGGCGGAGGTCAGCCTCGCCGAGAAGCGCGTCCCGCAAGACGGGCGCATCCAAGTCAAAGCCTCCGGCAAAGAGATTGACTTGCGCGTGTCCGTGCTCCCGACCGTCTATGGCGAAAGCATCGTCATGCGTATCCTCGACAAAGAGGGGCTGCGCCTCGGCTTGCCAGAACTGGGTTTTTTCTCCGACGACCAAGCGAGTTTCCAAGGCATCGTCTCCGCCGCAGACGGCATCTTCCTCGTCACCGGCCCAACCGGTTCCGGTAAATCCACGACGCTCTACGCCGCGCTCAACTACATCAACAAGACCGACCGCAAAATCATCACCGTCGAAGACCCCGTCGAATACCAGATGAACGGCATCAACCAAGTGCAGGTGCGCCGCGAGGTCGGCATGACGTTTGCCGCCGCCCTGCGCTCCATGCTCCGCCAAGCGCCAAACATCATCATGATAGGTGAAATTCGAGACTTGGAGACCGCCGAAATCGCCGTCAACGCCTCGCTCACAGGCCACATGGTTTTCTCGACACTGCACACCAACGACGCACCCAGCGCCGTCACGCGCCTCGTGGACATCGGCGTCAAGCCCTTCCTCGTGTCGGCGTCGCTACGCGGTGCGCTCGCCCAACGCCTCGTCCGCCGCATCTGCCCGAACTGCGCCCAGCCCTACATGCCAGAGGAAAAAGAGCTGCACTCCATCGGCATCACCGGCGACGAGGCCGCCAACGCCAGCTTCCTCAAAGGCATCGGTTGCGCGAAGTGCAATAGCATCGGTTACAAAGGCCGACGCGGAATTTTTGAAATGTTCATCGTCGGCGAGGAGCTACAATCCATGATTTACGGCGGCGCGACCCTCGTCGAATTGCGCCGCAAATGCCGCGAGCTGGGGATGCGCTCCATGCGCGAAGACGGCGTCCGCAAGGTCGCCGCCGGCGTCACGACGATTGAGGAAGTGCTCACCGCCACAGTCTCCATCATCGAATAACCCGCCACCGCCGCCCGCCAATTTTCACCAGACAGTCATCCGCAAAAATCAGAAACACACACCGTTCCGTTCCATGGCATTCACACTCAAACAACTCCTCGACCTCGTCGTAGATACCAACGCCTCCGACCTCCACCTCCACGTCGGCCAAGCACCCGCCCTGCGCATCCACGGCGAAATAGAAACCGTGGACTCGCCGGCACTCACCGCCGCCGAGACCAAAAAACACGTCGAAGACGCGCTCGCCATTCTCGACGAAAACGTCGGCAACAACGAGTCCTCCGTCCGCCACACCGAGCGGCTTAACTCCGTGCATGGCGGCTCCGACTTCGGCTTCGCGTTTGAAGACGAGCAGGGGCAGACGCGGGCGCGTTTCCGCACAAGCATTTTCAAATCCAAGGGGCACTACGGAATGGTGCTGCGCCAAATCCCAAGCAAACTTTTCGCGCTCCACCAGATTGGCCTGCCCGACAAAATCAAAGACCTGCTCAACCTCACGCGCGGGCTGGTGCTCGTCACAGGGCCGACCGGCTCCGGCAAAACGACATCGCTGGCCTCAATGATTAACTGGATTAACGAAAACCAAGGCCAACACATCATCACCGTCGAAGACCCGATTGAGTATTACCACCCGCACAAAAAGTCTATCGTCACCCAGCGCGAACTCGGTGCCGACATCAACTCGTTTGCCGAGGGCATTCGCGCCGCTTTGCGCCAAGACCCCGACGTCATGCTCGTCGGCGAAATGCGCGACCTCGAGACAATCGAGGCGGCAATCACGGCGGCTGAAACCGGCCACTTAGTGTTTGCAACCTTGCACACGACGGGCGCGGCGCGAACCGTTGACCGCATAATTGACGCCTTCCCCGCCAACACCAAAGAGCAAATCCGCATTCAGCTGGCGTCGAATTTGGTAGCCGTCATCTCGCAGGTTTTGTGCAAACGCCGCGACGGCAAAGGCCGCGTCGCCGCTTTTGAAATCATGGTGAACAATCCCTCCATCGCCGCCCACATCCGCGACAACAAGACTCACTACATCACCTCCGACATTCAGACGGGTGCCATCTTCGGCATGATGACTCTCGACACTCACCTCTTGAGTCTCCTCGACCGCAACTTGATTTCCCCCGCCGAAGCCGTCACCTACGCCCAAGACACCGACGACATGCGCAACAAACTCGCCCAACGCGGCATGGTCTAAGAACTGGTTTCAGCCCCGTGGGGAGTGCGGACAACTATCCAGTCCAGTGGGAGGCGTTCACGCCGACGCAACACCGCGTCGGGGGATGTCGCGGTAGTTAACCACGAAGGACACAAGGGACGGCACAAGGGACACAAGACGCACAGCAGAAATCAAAAAATAAAAAACCGTTGTGCCCCTTGTGAAAACCTTTGTGACCTTTGTGAAAACCGTTGTGACCTTTGTGGTTAAATTCGTCTCGCCTTCGCGCGGAACATTTTCCAGCCCGCCTTGTCGCACCCGCCTAACCCAAACCGCCACAACTGGCGTTTGGTTAACCAACACAACACTCAACACACTGCAACCAGCACTCAACACAGAGTTACCACATCCGTTATGAAACCGTTCACTCGCAAGTTTTTTGCACCCATAATCGCCTCCTTGGCGCTGCTCACACAGCTTGGCGCGGAAACGCCCCAAGAAATTAACATAGTCCTGCGCGACAGGTCTGGCCCGCTTAACGGCAAGGCAGTCCAGCGCGTTGAAAAATGGAAGCCCACAGAGACTGCCATTATCATCTGCGACATGTGGTCATGTCACCCATGTCCACACGCCACTGCCCGCCTACGGGAAATGGCACCAGAGCTAAACAAGGTGTTGAAGGACGCCCGCAAACAAGGCATCCTCATCATCCACTCCCCGAGCGGCGGCATGGGGCATTACCCGAAGGATTTGCCCGCCCGCAAAAAGTCCGCCAAGTATCGCAAAGGTTTTGGCGACCCCGTGCATTGGCACTACTGGGAACACGTTCACGGCGGCAACCAAGTCTCAAAAATTAGCAACCCACGCGAACAAAACGTGCCCTACCCGCTGCGGAGTGGCGATAGCCGTTGCCGCGAATTTGGAGAAACCAGCGGCCCGTTCTCCAATAAACAGACCGAGTTTATAGAAATTGACGATAACGACATCCTCACCGACGACTTCAAAGAGATAAAAGATTATCTTAAAGAAAATGGTTACAAGAACGTCATCCTGTCGGGTGTCCACACGGATATGTGTGTCATCGGACGTCCCTTCGGTCTCCGTGCGATGGTGAAAGCCGGATACAACACCGTGCTCATGCGCGACTTGACGGATAGTGCTTGGAATTGTGCCAGCCGCCAAAAAAACGTCACTGACCACTACACGGGTCAGCGCCTCTTGTCGGCATACATTGAGCAATACGTTTGCCCGACCATTACCTCGGTGGACATCTCTGGACGCGACGAGTTTCGTTTCGCCGAAGACGGATACACCTCCCGCGAGACCTTGGCAGCTCGGGAAGCCAAGCTGCATCTGGAAAAAGTAAAAGTCGAAATCGAATCTGCTTTTTACGGAACGACTGAAACTGAGGGTATAAATGTCACCGAGAAGGTTCGTAAGGCTCTGAATGGAACCCTCCGCATCCCGATAGGTGACTACAACACTGTCTTCAGTGACCCTGCCGTAGGAGACCAAAAGTATCTCTGGATAAAATACAAAATCGCTGGCAAGACCAAAACCTTACGTTTCCCAGAGGGTGCCCAAGTCCTTCTGACCAAGTAACAAAGGAATAGCCTTATCGCAGTCTTCGACTGCACCACAGTCCAAACAAAACAATGCCGGCACCCAAACTGCCGGCATTTTTCATTCCCCCCCCCCCCTCCCCGCCCGAATAAAGTGCCAGACCCTTTTTTACTTGACTTGACTCCTTTCCCGCTTGGCTCCATTTCGTTTTTCATCGCACCGCGATATGAGAACAGTGAATAAAAATACGATTTTGAAACCACGAATGAACACGAATAGACACGAATAAAAAACAAGAATAACGAAATAGGAAGATTTTTGCCGTCTCGAAGCCCCCCGCCAGAATAAAGTGCCAGACCCTTTTTTACTTGACTTGACTCCTTTCCCGCTTTACGTCATTTCGGTTTTCATCGCACCGCGATATGAGAATAGTGAATAAAAATACGATTTTGAAACCACGAATGAACACGAATAGACACGAATAAAAAACAAAAAAACGAGGAGACGTCCGAGATTCCACTCAAAGTAGCGAGGAACCTAAAAAATATTGTTTTGCTCTTTTCTTTGGTTCCTCGCTACTTTGAGTGAGACGCGAGGATATGGGATAGAGAAACACCCGAACCAGTCGGGACAACTTCTTTGGAACACGGGATTTTAGTTCCGTGAAAATCCCCCCCCCCCTCCC
>JAITPT010000085.1 GCA_031289285.1 Puniceicoccales bacterium | reverse complement strand
GACTCCCGCCAACTCCGGCTTTCATATCTGCGCTATCGGCGTTATCTGCGGTTGCCCCCCCCGTGCGGAAAATCTCGCAAGGGAAGCAAGTGAAAAAGTGCCTGTCCCTTTTTCAGTCTCCTGTCCCTTTTCCTGTCCCTTTTCCCGTCCGTTGGATGTTTGGGAACCTTACGGCGAGTTTGCGGTCTGCGAGGGTTGCAGGTCTTTTGTCTGCACCACAACACTACTTCCAAACTCCCAAAAACATCATGCTCCGACGCAACTTCCTCGCCACTGCCACGGCTGGTGCCGTTACCGCTACGGCTACCGCTATCACACTCGGAGGGCATTCGCTCTTCGCCCAAGACGCCGCCGTCCCGCAACCCGCAGGCGGACGCAAAATAAAGCTCGCACTACTCGGCTGCGGCGGGCGCGGTGCTTGGATAGGTCGCCTTTTTCAAGGACACGGCGGCTACGAAATCCACGCCGTTGGCGACTATTTTCCCGGTCGCGCCACACGGACGGGCGGACAACTCAAAGTTCCCGCATCGCGCTGCTTCTCCGGCCTGAACGCTTACAAACGTTTGCTCGAAACCAAGCCCGACGCCATCGCCATCATCGTCGCGCCTTGGTTCCACCCGAAAATCGTGGAGACGGCACTCGACGCAGGCGTTCACGTTTATCTCGCAAAACCCGTCGCCGTAGATGTCCCCGGATGTTACTCGATTGAGGCATCGGGCAAACGCGCCACGGAGAAAAAATTGTGTTTCCTTGTGGATTTCCAAACACGCACCAACAAGTTTTACATTGAGGCAATGCGCCGCGTCAATTCGGGCACCATCGGCGAGCGTATTTTTGGCGAAGCGTTTTACCATGCCGATTCGCCGGGTTCGCGGGCAAAGCCGGGTAGCCACGGCGAACGCATTGCCAACTGGCGTTTTTATCGCGACCTCGGCGGCGACATCATCGTGGAGCGCGACATCCATGTTCTCGACGTGGTGAATTGGGCGATGGACAACGTGCCGCCGCTTCACGCTTTTGGTGTCGGCGGACGTAAAATGCCCAATCGTCCGGGCGACGCCAACGACTACGCCACGCTGCACATCCAATATCCAAACAACTTCGGCATCACATTCTCTTCCCGCGAGACCAAAGGTTTTGGCACGGTTCCGGAGGGCATTGTTTATCGTATGTTTTGCGCAAAAGGTGTTCTCGAGACATCTTACGGCGGCAGGGTGATGGTTCGCGGCGACTTGAAAACTGCCTACTCCGGCGGCAAAACTGGCAACATTTACGAAGAGGGTGCGGTGGCAAACATCGCCGAGTTTCACCGTGTCTTTTTTGCGAAAGATTATTCTAATCCGACTGTTGCGCCGAGTGTCCGCGCCAACCTACTCACTCTTTTAGCGCGGCAAACGGCTTATACAAACAAGCTCGTCACTTGGGACGAATTGCTCAAAGACACCAACCGCCTCGACGCAGATTTACGTGGCTTAAAAGACTGAGAATAAACCTAAGAACAGAGCTTCCCGTGTTTTAACGGGGTGAGACAAAGTCTTATTCCGTTATCAACCTTGATAGCTAATCAACCAACCTGCTTGCTTTTTCACAGTTCACCCCGAATTCCGCCTTTGAGGCTGGCACGTCTTTTCTGCTTATTTTTTCTCACCCTGCCCTTTTCGCTTCACGTCCAATTCTGGCCATTTACAAATTTGCCGTAAGAGGGTGCGGCGGGAAATACCAAGAAGGAGCGCGGCTTTGGAACGAACGCCTTTTGCCTCCACCATCGCTTGATGCAACAGAGCTTTTTCGTTTTCTTCAACCGAGAAGCGACGGTTTTTCCCCTTGTTCTCGGAGTCTGGCGAAGGCGCATTACGGAAATGCGGCTCAAGGTCATACTCACTAAGCGTCTCGCCCGGACGCATAACCACCAAGTTTTCGCACAAATTGCGCAATTCGCGGATATTTCCCGGCCACGCATAATCGCCCAAAACCCGCAATGCCCCATCATTGAACGTGGGCGGTGGCAAGCTGTTTTCTTTTCCAAATAACTTCAAATAATATGCCAGCAACAGCGGGATGTCGCCGGAGCGTTCGCGCAAGGCAGGCAAATTGACCTGCACCACGCTAAGGCGGTAAAACAAATCTTCGCGAAATGCCCCCCGCGCCACCTCGGCGGAGAGGCTGCGATTTGTCGCGCAGACAAGGCGCACATCGGTGCGGACAGCTTTGTTGGAACCAACCCGTTCCAAGGTGCGCGTCTCCAAAAAACGCAAAAGTTTGACCTGCGTCGCGCCGTCAATCTCGCCGATTTCGTCAAGGAAAAGTGTGCCCCCGTCCGCCGCCTCAAAACGGCCAATTCGCTGAGTGAGTGCGGTGGTGAACGCGCCTTTTTCGTGCCCAAACAATTCGCTTTCGAGAAGGTTTGCCGCAAGGGCCGCGCAGTTGACAGCGACGAACGGTGCCGCCGCCCGCGGGCTATTGTTGTGAATCATTTTTGCGAAAAGCTCTTTGCCGGTGCCCGTCTCGCCGAGCAGCAAAACCGTAGCTTTCGACTGCGCCACTTGCCGCGCCTGCGCAATGGCGCGGACAAGCGCGGGGCTGCCACCAACTATTCCGCCCGCATTGAAACGCTTCGCGAGCGCGGCGTTGCTTTGCGCTGGCGCGGGGCGCGACACACCAGCGTTGGCACGAGCGGGCGGGCGCGTGTCCGCCAGCGTTTCCGCCTCTTTCCGCTCGGCGAGTGCCTTGGCGATGAGATGTTCGAGTCGCTCAATGTTGACGGGTTTTTGCAAAAAATCGTATGCCCCGCGCCGCATCGCTTCGACGGCGGTTTCAACATTTCCGTAGGCCGTCATCATGATACAAACGGGGCGCGAGGGCAGAGAGATGGTTTTGTCAATCACGCTGTAACCGTTTTTCCCCGACATGCGCAGGTCGGTGAGCACGACCGCGAACTCCTCCGCTTCGAGTAACTGAAAGGCTTCCTCGCCGTCGCGGGCGAGAAACACTTCATACGCGCCGGAATCTTCGAGCGCGGCACCCAGCCCCTCGCGGGTGTTTTTTTCGTCGTCAACGATGAGAATATTCGGAAGCGGCATATCTTCCAGAGAATAGCACAACTCCTCCCCGCCGCGCCACACTGTTTTTTACTCGAAAATCGCTTTTGAACTCGGATTGCGCTTGGGGGCCGACGCGGATTGCAGGAATGTTGCGGTAGATGTGCGACCAAATAAAAAGGCGGCACTCGCCTGTTGTTCAAGGAAGACGAGATGACAATGAGCCGCCGCCGCCGCACACTGCAAGCAAAGAATTAGCCTGTCTAAATTTTGAATGCCACACTGATTTTACCCCAATCCTGCTTTTCGGCGGCACGGACTGCGCAACATTTTGGAGCAGATACGCATTGGGACTTTCCGACAAAATAACAGTGTTATTTCGAGGAAAGTAACAATGCGCAGATGCCCAAAAGATTGGGCAAGACGCGCTGGCCTCAAAAGCCGTTTTCGGGTTGAAGCGAGTTCCAAAATCGTTTTACCCTAAGAATGGCAGTTCAGCGGGAAGGGTTTGCGCAAGATTTTGAGGCGGATGCGGTTTGCGCTTTCCCGACGCGCACCTTGCGGTGCGTGGAGCGGAAAGAGCAAGCAGCAGACGGCCAAAAGATTGCGCAAAACCGCCCGCATTAACTGCCGTTTTTAGGGTTACCGCTATGGGACGACCGGGATGTTCTTCTATGGCTAAAAATCGTTTCCCCTCCCCTCCTTTTTCTCTGTCGTCTTACTTCCCTTCGATTTTTTTAGGGGGGCTATCGCCTCTTGGAGGTTTTGTTTAGCGGCGAGACAGAACCACTTGACTGCTTCGTCGAGGTCTCGCGTAACGCCAAAACCTCCCATATAGCAGACACCGAGGTTATATTGCGCCTCGGCGTGTCTTTGTTCAGCAACCTTGCGCAACCACTTAACCGTTTCGACGTAATCCTTCGCAATGCCTTGCCCCTTTGAGTAACAGAGGCCAAGATGAAGTTGTGCATCGGCGTTTCTTGGCTCCGCCGCTTTGCGATACCACTTGACCGCTTCGGCGGCGTCTTGCGCGACACCAGCACCGAGAGAAAAGCAGATGCCGACGGAATACTGCGCCTTGGCGTTTCCTTGCACGGCGGATTTGCGAAACAATCTGAGTGCTTCGACGACGTCTTGCGCTACGCCTTCTCCTTTCACGTAGCAAATGCCGAGTCCGTGTTGCCCGTCGGCGTTCCCCTGCGCGGCAGATCTGCGAAACCATTTGACGGCCTCGGCGATGTCTTTTGCCACGCCGTCTCCTTTGACGTAACGTTTGCCAAGTTTTGTTGTGCGCCGGCGTCGCTGCGCTCAGCCGCCGTCCGAAGCGACGCAATGGCAGCAGACGGCGTAACGGAGACGGCGCAGGCGCAGCGGTGGATGTGGGTGCCGCAGCAGACGCAGCGGGCAACGCGGCGGCGACGACGGTTGCAGGTGCGGGCGTGGGCGTGTTGAGAAGTGAAAGTGTCTGTCCCTTTTTGAGCGCGGGTCTGGAAAAAATCCACCTGTCCCTCTACCTGCCCCTGCTCGGTCTGGAAACGGCTTTCCTCCGTGGCGTCTGATTCCCATCAAAAAAGGGACAGACACTTTTTTCTTGCGATGGGTGGTGGATGTGGCAAGATATCGCGCATGTCCAGAACACGTCGCTTCCTCTCACTTTCCGAACCCGCAACATACCATTGCGTGTCGCGCTCCTGCGGCTCGCAAATGCTCTTCGATGACGAATGCAAAAACGTCATGAC
>JAITPT010000077.1 GCA_031289285.1 Puniceicoccales bacterium | reverse complement strand
GATTTTGAGGCGGATGCGGTTTGCGCTTTCCCGACGCGCACCTTGCGGTGCGTGGAGCGGAAAGAGCAAGCCGCAGACGGCCAAAAGATTGCCCAAAACCGCCCGCATTAACTGCCGTTTTTAGGTTCAACTGTCGTTTTTAGGATAACCGAGAACGCCGACGGCTCGCTGGCTGCTACCGTCGCCTACGACGACGCTTCGGACTGGCGGGGACGCCAGCGTTCCCAGTCGGCAGGCGCAAGGAAGATGGACCGGAGGCGAAGAGGCCAAAGAAGAGCGAAAGGCTGCGGTGGCTTAGGGCGCGATACGGAAGCTCAATGTTTGCGACGGCGCAGGGTGCAGAGACCTTCTGGCCAATCGGTGGAAATCTCCGCGCCCGCATCTGCGTCTGCAAATGGAATGGGCTTGCAGCCGGGGCGGCGGTTGGTCTCGCGAGTGTATTGCGCCAAGATTGCGCCTACAAACGCGGTGTCGCCGATGGCACCGCCGCGTGTGAACTGCGTAGCTGTCGCGAGCAGACGCTCCGAGCGGGGAAGTTTTCCGCCGGAAGCAGCGACCGCCTGCGCGGCTTCGGGGGCGATACGGGCAGCGGAGGGGTCGCCGCGTTTTGCCGTCGCGCCTTTGCCAAATAGCACGACGCGGTAGGTATCGAGCATCTCCTCGTCGCTGAGATTATCGGAGGAAACTGCGTAGCGAAGATTGCGACGCATCTTGCCATTGCCGCCTGTCGCGACGGCCTCTGCGTAACCGCACCAACGGTAATCTTTCGGGTCCGTGACGATGCGCGCACGAACGGGGTTGAGGTCTATGTAGGCGGCGGCACTTTCCATTGCGAAGAACTTATCGCTTTGCACGAGAGTGCTCGAAAAACGTTCAGACCAGAGCGTTCCAAAGCGTTCGTGTGTGCGGTTATACCAGATGGAGAACCGTTGCTTGAAGGTCTTCATGAACTCCGAGACATCGCCCATTCGGCGCAGCATTTGTTTGCGCCACGCCTCGGCGTCTTCGTCGTCCTTCTTGAGCATCTCGGCGAGCATCTTGACATCGGCGGGTGCCCATTTCGTAGGCTTTGGATAAAGAACGGAGTAACGTCGCAGCAGCTCTGCATCGGAGAGTTCGCCTTGCTGCGGCACTCTGACGAGCACATGGAAATGGTTACCCATGAGAGCGTATGTCACGACTTGGACGCCGCAGAAGTCTGCGACTTGGTGGAGTTGTTTTTGCATGGTGTCTTTCTCGGCATCGGAGAGGAAAATCTCTCCATTGACCGTTCGAGACACGCAATGAAAAACGCTGACCTCGCCGCTGGCTTTTATCCGGCGGACTCGGCCCGTTTTGTGGACTCGATGGAGTTTGTTTTTGTATTTGGCCATAGTGATGAGTTTGGTTTGGGTGGTGATGTTACTGGTGCTGATCTTCAGCGCGGGGAAAATGATGCTCATGGCACCGTCCGTCAAGAAGTTTTTTTAACCTGGTTAAAAAAAATGAACACTTGCAAAAAAAGGAAAGGAGGGTAGCCCTGTGTTCATGCGCTTTATCCTCTTCTTCGCTTTTGCACTACTGCCCGTGACCCTCGGCGATGCGGTAGCGGACACAGTAGCCCCCGTAGTTGCAAATCCGGCGGCGAAATCCGCCAGCACCACTCCCAGCAAGGAGGTCACCCCCACCCACGCCATCCCCGCCCCCGCCGCTACTCCTCCCCCCGCCCCCGCTTCTGCCGATGATCCGGTGCTTCGGCGGCCTATTAGTGCATCGCGGTTTCTTGGTTGCGAGGCGGCGGTGGCTCTTGGAGTGACTGAGGGACTGACCGAATACCTTCCGGTTTCCTCGACAGGACACTTAATTCTCGTGAACGAGCTTTTGGGGCTAAACAGGGAGACACCCGTTAGCGGACACAGGGGGGAGCCGCTTTTTGCCAAGGAAAAAGCACCGCTGCCAACCCGCCTGCTCCAAAAGTTTCGCGGGGAAAAAACAGCCGAACCCAAACAGGTGCCATTCACCCTCAAAAACGCCGCCGACGCCTACGTTATCGTCATCCAGTTCGGCGCGATACTCGCGGTGCTGTTCGTGTATTGGGGGCGCGTGAGTCGTGTGCTTTTGGGCTTGGTGAGGTTGGACGGCGATAGCTTCCGGCTAACCCTTAACCTCGCCGTCGCCTTTTTTCCCGCCGCAGTCCTCGGGCTTTTATTCAACAAAAACATTGAGGCAATTTTGTTCGGGGTGCTGCCCGTGGTTGTCGCCCTTTTTGCCGGTGCGTTCGTGATGCTCGGCGTCGAATACTGGTATCGCCGGAAACGCCGCCTGCTCCGCGAAGACGGCGCGACGGGCGACGAGCTTCGCGGGCCAGATTTGCACGAGATGGGGGCGTTTCGCGCTTTCGGCATCGGCGTTGCGCAGTGCGCTGCGCTTTGTCCGGGCACGAGCCGCTCGATGGCGACGATTTGCGGCGGCTACCTTGCGGGGCTTTCTCCCGCCCGCGCCACGGAGTTCAGCTTCTTGCTCGGCCTTGTCACGCTCACTTGCGCGAGCGTCTATAAGACAATCAGCAGCGGCAAAAACATGCTCGCCGCCTTTGACATTGGTCCGCTTGCACTCGGTCTGGTCGTTGCTGCCGTGACCTCGTTTTTCGCCGTCAAATGGATGGTCGCATGGATAAGCACACGCGGCCTCGCGTTGTTCGCGTGGTATCGCATCGCGCTCTCGGCACTTCTCTACTGGTTTTTCTTCATCTACAGTGCGTGATTTCGGGGGGGGGGGGGAGGATGGTTATTGACAAGCCGAGCAAAAAAAAACGAGGCGGTGTCGCACAACAAATCTTCGGCGGTGGTTTTGTCGAAACAGGCGGCGCCCGCGCCGAGAGCGTGTCCGTCGCCGACGAGCAACAGGCGGTCGTCGAACGCAAGCGTGTAGTCGGGCCAGACGGCGCGAGTGGTGGCGTCGCGGCGCACTCGCGTGACGACTACGCCGTCGGAGAAGAGGTTGGCGAGTTCGCCCAGTGCGCGTCCGTCGAAGCTTGGGTTGTCCTCGCGGACGGTGACGCGCCCGACGCACACGGCGGCGTCGCCCACCTCCCGTGCGTGTGCCTCGGCCTCGGTTTTAAGGTTCGTGCGGAAAACCAATTTGAGCCCCCCCCCGCCGCCCGACTTGAATGCCCCCGCCCCCCGCCCCCCCCCCCACCTCCAGTCCCCCACCTCCAGCCCCCCAAAAAAAACTTTCACTCGCCCCTTGACGCCCGTCGCGCTTTCTGCATAGTGCCGCGCTGTTCACGTCGTCCACACCGTCCACCAAGTCCACACCGTCCACTAAGTCCACCACCACTCACCACGCCAATGCCTACCGAAGCCAACGCCGAAGCCCTCGCCAAGGGCAAAACAGAATGCAAAAATAAATTCGCCGCCGAACGCGCCAACGCCAAACGCGCCAACGCCGGGCAAGCCATCGCCGCCGAGTGCTCCAACGCGCACCAAGGAAAACTCGCAACCGTCCGCAATCTACTTGTAGCGGGCGTATTGGTTTTGTGTTTGTTTATCGGGGCGATGCCTCAGCTTCACGCGAAGGATGTAAACATTGTTGATTTCGGGGCTGTCGGCGACGGGGTCAAGGTCAATACTACGTCTATTCAAAACGCAATCGATGCCTGTGCGAAAAGCGGAGGAGGAACGATAACAATTCCGGCAGGAACATTCCTCTCTGGAAGTTTGTTTCTTCGGGATAATACTTCGTTGTTTTTGAATAAATGCGCCGTCTTAAAAGGCGTTGCCGATCTCAAATCTTATTTCTTGAAGGGCGAAGTTGTCAATTTCAACGCTAATGCGGGAGGTCTCCAGCAAAAGAGTTTTATATGGATTGATAGCGTGTCCAACGTGTCTATTTCAGGAGAAGGAACCATTGACGGGAACGGTGCTGCTCCGGCATTTCAAAAGGGAGTCAACGCGGGAGATCGTCCGTTTTTAATATACGTTTGTAAAAGTAAACAGATTGTTATCAAAGATGTTCGCTTGATTAATCCGGCATTCTGGAACCTTGTCCTTTTTGAGAACGATGGCGTCAGGATTGACGGGCTTACTATTTATGGTCATGCCGCTTGGAATAATGACGGCATTGACATTGATAGCAAGAACGTGATTATCAATAACTGTAACATTGACTGTATGGATGATGGTATCTGCTTCAAGAGTCACGGCAACAAGTTATGCGAGAATGTCACGGTTACAAATTGTATCATTGCCTCAAATTGTAACCCTATCAAATTTGGAACCGCGAGTGTAACAGGTTTCAAAAACATTGCCATATCAAACTGCGTCATCCGGCCTGCTTCCGTGAGCAATCACTTCCACTGGGACAGATGGATTGAGGGCGTAAAAGACAAGATTTCGGGAATATCCGGCATTGCCATTGAAAGTGTGGACGGGGGCATTATTGAGCAAATAACCATATCCAATATTTCGATGACGGGCATTCAAACCCCTGTGTTTATTTGTCTGGGAAGTCGAAAAAAACCGACTGGCTCGATTAAAAACGTAATAATCAGCAATATCGTGGCCACATCGGTGAGTTTGCTGCCGAGTATCATTGCTGCGGTGCCGGGCTATTACGTGGAAAATGTTTCGATTCGAGATATGCTGGTGACTTGTCCCGGCGGAGGAACGAAGAAACACGCGGACAGGGTGATTCCTGAAAAGGAACGTGCTTATCCCGAAAACCGTATGTATGGAAACACGCTACCAGCATACGGGTTTTATATTCGCCATGCACGGGGAATTACGCTGGAGAATGTGCAATTCAATCTGAAAACAAAAGACGCCCGACCTGCTGTGATGCTCGACGATGCCCACGACATTCTTCTGCGAGGATTTAAAGGAAAAATCGCACCCAAAAATAATTCGACATACAGGGTAGTTGAGTAAATCGAGAAATCAAAAAAATATCCCGTCTATTCTGTCTATTCTGTCAAAAAATCACCCCTCAATTCAGAATCGAAATTTCACACGAAGGCACGAAGACACGAAGATAAAAAAGAAATTCAGCCGGGAAAATCATCCTGTTCATTCCGTCTATCCTGTCAAAATTGGCGTTCAGATTTTTTAGACGGGATGGACAAGATAGACAGGATTTTTGAGTGTGTTCTTTGTCCGATGTCGCTTCGCTCGGTAGCGTTCTTTTGCGTTCTCTTGTGGCTAAAAATCATTCTCTCCTGCTCTTCTACCTTCGCTCTGTTTTGGCGTCCAACATGTTCATCACTAAGCCGCACATAATTTCTTTTTCTTCGGTGTGGCTTAGGGCTATCATGAGCGTGGCAGCGGCGAGGGCGTTGTTGTCAATAAACGGGCGGCGATTTGCGT
>JAITPT010000073.1 GCA_031289285.1 Puniceicoccales bacterium | reverse complement strand
GTGGTGCGCGGCAAAACGGGGCGGCGACTTCAGTCGCCGAAAGCCCGCGCCCAAAGCGCGGGCGCGGCCTGGCGACTTTCAGTCGCCAGTTGTTGAAATTGTGCGCTGACTTAAAAAAGCGTCCCGCAGGGACACACCGTTTTTAGCTACCGGTTTGTTTCAACTATGGTATTTTCGCTCAAGATAGGAACATTGTATTGGTCAGTATTGGGCAACCCCTTTGGGGTTGGGGAGAGGGGGCATTCTAACCCAGGGTAGGCGTTCGTTCCTCACGCCAACCCTGGGCATTGTTGTGTGACCCCTTTGGGGTAGCAAGACACCGTTTGCACAAAATACAACTCCTTGAAACACAGGATGTTTTGTCGCAAAAACGAACGAGTGTTTTTCGGCTGTATCACAACCCCGAAGGGGTTGCCTAACAAAGCCCAGGGTTGGCGTGAGGAACGAACGCCTACCCTGGGTTAGCGCAACAACACACCACAACCCCAAAGGGGTTGCCCAAGGTGATGTTAATGTCTCTATCTTGGTAGAAAATGCCATAAGTCGTATAGGTGTTTCCCGCAAAGCTCCCCTGCCTTGCCCCGCGCCACCGCCTACCTCGAGGGAAACTCGAATTCGGCTCTGGTGCGGTCTTTGGAGAGGACGAGGAAGGCGGTGAAGGGCTTGCCGTGCTTGGAGACAAAACCCTCAATGGCCTCGGTGCGCCCAAAGTTAGTGAGCTTGCGAACCTCGTCATCCGGTAACTCCTTGCCACAGAGCTGCCGTGAGACTCGGAAAATCGCATGTGGGTCGCCAGCATCAATGTCGTAGTCGCGCACTACAATGTAGGCAGTATCCGTGCGGAAAAGCGTTGCGTTGGGAAACTCCACGCCAGCCGGACCGATTTTCTCAGAAGCCGCGAGGTCAATGGGGACGTTGCGCGCCGAGACCCGACGGGCACGAGGCTTGGCACCAGCGTCGCCGTCCGCATTGTCCGCGCCGTCCGCGCCGTCCGCGCCAGAGCTGTCCGCAGCGGCAGCACCGCCGTTTTTGGCGCGGCTTTCGCGGGGCGGAAACTCCCAGCGGACGCGGGCACCAGAGCGGACGAGGAAGGCGTCAAAGGGACGTCCTTTTTTTGAAATAAAGTCTTTGATGAGGTCGGTTTTGCCTTCGGTGACGAGGCGGACTGCTTGCGCACGGTCAATCTCTTTTTGACACATGAAACGCCCGACTTTGAAGAGTTCTTTCCACGCGCCAGCCTCGGCGGCAGGGGCGCGCAGGACATAATCGGTGGCGGCTTCGCAGAGTTCTTTGCCGGAGGGGTCGCTCCAAAACGGGACGAGGTCGGCGGTTTGTGTTTTTTCTCCGAAGTCAAACTCGGCGCGTTTTGCGCCTTCTTTTTTGGGGTCGTCGGCGATGCGGACTTTTGCGGTGAAGTGTTTTCCGGTTCGCGGGGAGGTGAAGTCGTCGAAGGGGCCGATTTCGCCGGTTGTGGCGAGGGCGCGGATTTCGTCTATTGAGAACTTTCTTCCGGCGATGACTTTGTAGAGGGTGAGGATGCCGTCTTGGGATTTGTAGGCGCGGAGTGTTTCGATGAGTGGTTTGTTGTCGGTGGGGGAGGGGATGTCGGTGAGGGTGGTTTCGCCTTCGATTTCGGAGTATTTTTTTGTGCGTTCGACGATGCCGGTGGTGACTTCGACGATTTCGGACATGAAGTTGGTGCGTTTGTATTTCCCCTGTTCCATTTGGCGGAGTTTGTATTCCCATTCGCCGGTCATGTCGGGTTTTGTGAGGGCGTCGGCACCGACGGCGGCGAGGAAGTCGAGGAGGGTTTCTGCTTTTTGTGTTGGGGCGAGTTCGCGCCGCCCGACGGGGCGTTCGAGGTAATTTTGGGAGAGGAGACCTTCGATGATTTCGGCGCGTGTGGCGGGGGTTCCGAGGCCACGTTCTTTCATTGCGGCACCGAGTTCTTCGTCGTCCACGAGTTTGCCGGCACCTTCCATTGCGGAGAGGAGTGTGGCTTCGGTGTAACGCGGCGGGGGTTTGGTGACTTCTTTGAGGAGGTGGACGGCGGCGATTTTTGCTCGCGGTGGTTTGCCGTCGGCGGCGGAGAGGGCAGGGAGGGCGGCGGCGGATTCGGAGGAGTTGGCTTTGGCGTTGGCGGCGGCAGACTTTTTTGGGGTTTCGGAGGCGTCGTCTTCGAGGGTTGTTTTTCCATAGACGGCGAGCCAGCCGGGGTTGGTGAGGACTTTGCCTTCGGTTTTGAAGTCGAGTTTGGCGAGGGTGGTTTTTGGGGAGTTCTCGTCGGCGTCGAAACGGACGGCGAGTGGGGCGGGCGGGGTGATGGTGGAGATGCGCGTGGTGACGTCGTATTCGGCGGGTGGGTAAAATGCGGCGACGAAGCGGCGGGCAATCATGTCGTAGATTTTGCTTTCGTATTCGTCGAGTTTGGTGGAGGTGGCACCGGTGGGGATGATTGCAAAGTGGTCGCTGATTTGGGCGTTGTTGAAGATGCGTTTGTTGGGGTGGACGTAACCCGCGTCGAGTGCTTTGGCGGCGTGGGTGGCGAGGTCGCCGGAGAGTTTGCCGAGTGTTTGTTTGCAGATGGGGATGTAGTCTTCGGGGAGGGCGCGCGAATCTGTGCGTGGGTAGGTGACGACTTTGTGGTGCTCGTAGAGGGCTTGGGCGATTTGGAGTGTGCGGCGGGCGGGGAGGCCGAAGCGGGAGTTGGCTTCGCGTTGGAGTGTGGTGAGGTCGTAGAGGCGCGGGGCGGCTTGGGTGGCGGCTTTTTTCTCTTCGGTGACGGCGGCGTCGGCAGCGGCGCGGGCGGCGTCGGCAATTGTGTTGGCGGAGGTTTCGTTCCAGAGGCGCTCGATGCGGTCGTGCTCGTCGGTGGGGTTCTTTTTGAAATCGGGGCGTTGGAAGGCTCCGAGGTAGGTGCCGTTGGCGATGGCGAAGTCGGTGTTGACGCGCCAGTAATCGCGGGGGACGAAGGCGCGTATTTCGCGTTCGCGTTTGACGACGATGGCGAGGGTGGGCGTCTGGACGCGCCCGACGGTGGCGACGTTTCCTTTGCCGCCAGCGCCAAACATGCGTTTGGTGATGACGCGGGTGCCGTTGATGCCGATGAGCCAGTCGCTCTCGCTGCGGCAGCGGGCGGCGGCTTCGAGGCCGGCCATTTCGGGGCCGTCGCGCAGGGCGTCGAAGGCGTTGCGGATGCCGTCGGCGGTCATGGTTTGCATCCATGCGCGTTTGACGGGGAGTTTTGATTTTGTGAACTGGTAGATGTAGGCGAAAATGAGTTCGCCCTCGCGTCCGGCATCGCAGGCATTGACGACGGCGGAGACATCGCGGCGGTTGAGGAGTTGTTTGAGGCGCGAGAGGCGTTCGCGGGTTTTGGGGGCGGGCTTGAGGCCGAAGTTTTCTGGGACGATGGGGAGGGTGTCGAACCGCCAGTGACGCAGTTTGGGGTCAATATCCTCGGGCATCTCGAGTTCTACGCAGTGTCCGACGGCGGAGTAGATGACGTGGTCGGTGTTTTCGTAATAGTCGTCCTTTTTTGGGACTTTGAGGACGCGGGCGAGGTCTGCTGCGACGGAGGGTTTTTCGGCGATGACGAGTGTTTTCATCTATGCGGTGCGATTGTGAATGTGTGGTGTGTTTGCCGTGGATGTGCGGAAGTGTGCGTTTTGAAATGGGGCGCACGGGCAAGTTTGGCAAGGGGAAGTTTGCGGGTCGCGGCAAGGTAAAATGTTTGTCAACGGCGGCGGGCGCGGCATTTTGCGGGGGCATGTTACTCGTCATAGATAACTTTGACTCGTTCACCTACAACCTCGTCCAATACTTCGGGGAGATGGGGGTCGAGCAGCGCGTGTTTCGCAATAATGAGATTACGGTGGCGGAGGCACTGGCGTTGAAACCGGAGCGGGTGATGATTTCGCCGGGGCCGTGCTCGCCGTCGGAGGCGGGGGTGAGCGTGGATATTATCGGGGCGTTTGCGGGGAAGGTGCCGGTGCTGGGCGTGTGTCTGGGGCACCAGAGCATCGGGCAGCATTTCGGCGGAAAGGTCGTGCGGGCACCGCAACTCATGCACGGAAAAACCTCGGAGATACACCACGGTGGAACGGATTTATTTCGGGGGATGCCCAAGCCGTTTCGGGCGACGCGCTACCATTCGCTCATGGTCGAACGCGAGAGCTTGCCGGATTGTTTGGAGGTGACGGCTGAGACGGCGGACGGGATTATCATGGGGCTGCGGCACCGGACGCTGCGAGTGTTCGGCGTGCAATTTCACCCGGAGTCGTTCGCGACCGAGGAGGGGCGAAAATTGCTGGGAAACTTTTTGGATTTGTAGAGCAGGCATTGTAGAGCAGGCACAAAAAAACGCGCCCCCTTGGCGGGAGCGCGTTTCTTTTTGAGTGGTGCAGTCGGACTTACTTTTTCGCGCATCACTTTTTGCCTTTTGCCGCGCCGTAGCCGCGCACGAAACCAATGCCAGCGGCGACTTCGGGGACGTTGTTGTTCCAATTGCTCTCGTGCTCAATCGAGATGTTGCCCTTGAAACCTTGGGCCTCCAACTCGTCGAGAACTCCGGCGATGCCGACGACGCCCGCGCCCAGCGCGATGTTTTCCGAGCCGCGACCTTTGACGGGGCGGTCTTTCACGTGAAGGCTGATGATGCGCCCTTTGAGGATGCGCAGGTTTTCAACGGCGTCTTTGCCGTCGGTCGCCCAGTGCCCGACATCGGCGGCGGCACCCAGATGCGAGTCGCGGTCTTTCACCAAATCGCGGATGAACTTGGCGTCCCAAACCTTGTAGTTGGGATTGCGCGGCTGGCGCGGGTGATTGTGGAAACCGACGTTGATGTCGTATTCCTTGGCGAGCTTTTCGATGGTGTCTATCGCGTCCACGGACTCGGTCGTGATAGCGTAAAGCTCCAACTTTTTGGCGAAGTCGAAGAGTTTGCGCGCCTCCGCCTCGTTGCGGGAAATGCCGGTGACGCCGAAGTTGACGGCGCGGACCTTGTGTTTTTTGAGGTGCTCTTTGAGGCTGGCAATTTGGTCGTCGCTGAGACCGGGACCGATGCCAGCACGGTCTGTTTTGCTCAGGCGTTGACCCGGGTAAAACTCGATGACTTTTGCTCCGGCGTGGGCGGCCTTTTCAACGGCTTCCCATGCGGAAAACCTGTTGAAGGTGTAGGCTTGGGCACCAATGGCAAAGCCGCCGATCTTGGCGTCTTCGGGAATGGGCACTGCGTTGGCGGCGGTAGTGCCAGCCAAGGCGAGCGCGAGTGAAAAAAGGAGAGAATGCTTCATACGCCAACCCAAGACAGCCCGCGCACGAAATAGTTTCCGCACTGAGACGGATTTTCTGTTTTTTTTGGAATGCGGGGGAGTGGCGAGCGGGGGAGGCGAAGAGGTGGGGGAGGGTGAGAGGAGGGTTGGAGGGCTGGGATGAACATAGTGACAACGCAGAACTTCCAAGTGCGACAAGTGCTCTCCCGTAAAGTTGGAAGCAAGTGAAAAAGCGCCTGACACTTTATTGGGATATGGCGGCAGGCTCAAAAGCGGTTATCGGGTTGAATGGGATGAGGATTGTGTTTGGCGTAAGGAATGGCAGTTGCGATGTGCCGAGCAAGCGCCGCTGTCAAAAGTTGGAAGCAAGTGAAAAAGCGCCTGACACTTTATTGGGGGTGGGTATTGGGACATGGGGGGATGTTATGCTGGGTTACAGCTTCGCATTTAGCTGCGCTGTATTCAGATACGCGGTGTTTAGTTGCTGCGTGTTCGGGCAGTTTTTTTGGGTGGGCGTTGCTTGCCGGAGACGAGGTAGGTCTTGGATTGGATGATGCGCTCGTATTGCTCAAGCATGGCGACTCCCTCGCGAGGGCGCACTTCATCGTTGCGCGTGGCGCGGTCAATCTGGCGTTTGAGCATACGGCAAAGGTCCTCCGCCGAGTATTGAATCATGCCGAGGATGCCAGCCGCAGTAGAGCCTTGGATGGTCTCCTCGATGTAGAAACCGTTCGCCTCATCGTCCTCCAGAAAAACGTGCGCCTCGCTGACTCGTCCGAAGAGGTTGTGCAGGTCGCCCATGATGTCTTGGTAGGCACCGACGAGAAACGCACCGATGTAGTAACGTTTGCCGGGCTGGAGCGGGTGGAGGTTGAGCGTAGATTTGACGTCCTCGAGGTCTATGAAAGAAGTCACCTTGCCGTCACTGTCGCAGGTGATGTCGGCGAGGGTCGTGGGGACGGTAGGTTTTTCGTCGAGTCGGTGAATGGGCGCGATGGGGAAAAGTTGGCCGAGCGCCCAGTGGTCGAGGAGAGATTGGAAAACAGAAAAGTTACAGACGTATTGTTCGGCGAGGAGCTTGTCGAGGCCGGCAAGCTCGTCGGGGATTTCGCCAGAGGCGGGAAGTTTTTCGCGGATGTCGCGACAGAGGAGCCAGAAGAGGCGGTCCACTTCGGCGCGTGCTTCGAGGCCGAGGTAGCCGAGGCCGAAGAGCGAGTGCGCTTCCTCTTTTTTTTGTTTGCCGTCGTGGAAACGCTCAAGGGCGTCGAGCTTGTCTTTGTTCTCCACGAGGCGCTCCATCTCTTTGACGAGCGACGGGCGTTTGCCGCGCATCGGCTCAGACTCGGCGTCGGCGCGGGCGATGCGGTCAACGACCTCGAAGACCAAAATCGAATGCGGGGCGACGAGGGCGCGCCCGCTTTCCGAGGTGATGTCGGGGACGGCGATGCTCGCTTGTGTGCAGACGGCTTTGACGTTGGCGATGACGTCGCGGGCGTAGGCTTCCATGCTGTAGTTCATGGAGCTTTCGTAATTGCTGCGGCTGCCGTCGTAGTCCACGCCCAGACCGCCGCCGACGTCGAGGATGCCCATCGGGAAACCGAGGCGCACCAGCTCGCAGTAGTAGCGAGCGGCCTCGGTGACGGCTTTTTTGATGGTGGCGATGTTGGGCACTTGGGAACCGATGTGGAAGTGGACGAGGCGCAGGCAGTCCGTCATGCGGGCGCGTTTGAGTTTGCGCACGGCGACGACTATCTCGCTGGCGGCAAGCCCGAACTTGGCGTTCTCGCCAGTGGAGTCTGCCCACTTGCCCTCGCCCGCAGTGGTGAGTTTGAGGCGCAGGCCGATGTGTGGCTCGACGCCGGTCTCGCGGGCGAGGCGGATGATGGAGTCCAGCTCGGAGAGCTGCTCGATGACGATGATGGTGCGTTTGCCGAGGCGGCGTCCCATGAGGGCGAGGCGGATGTAGTCGTCGTCTTTGTAGCCGTTGCAGACGAGGAGGGCGTTCTTGTTTTCGAGAAACGCGAGGGCGATGAGAAGCTCGGGTTTGCTGCCAGCCTCAAGGCCGAAGTCGTATTTCTCGCCAGCGTCTAAAATTTCTTCCACGACCTCGCGGAGCTGGTTGACTTTTGTGGGGAAGACGCCGCGGTAGTCGCCGTCGTAGGCTTCCTCGCGGATGGCTTTGCGAAAGGCTTCGTTGAGGCGGGTGACGCGGGCGCGGAGCATGTCTTGGACGCGGATGGTGAGCGGGGGGCGCACGCCCATGCTCTCGGCTTCGCGGATGATGTCGAGGATGCGGATGGCGCGCTCGTCGCCGAGCGGGTGGACGCGCAGGAAGCCGTCTTTGTCGGCGGAGAAGTGGTTGGCGCCCCAGCGGCGGAAACCGTAGTAGTCCTCGGCGTCGCGAGGCGTCCATGTCTTGGCGTTGGGATTTGCGGTGCTCACTGCGCGGGTTTTCGCAAAACCTCGCGGCACGTAAAGCGCAAAACGGAGAGACGCCGCCGTTTCCGCAAGGCGCCGCTGCCTCCTCACCAGCCGCGCGCGGCGAGAGCGTCGGGCAAATCCGTCAAGCGCGTGAGCCAGAGACCTGCGCCCTCGCGCACCAGTTTGCGCTCTACGTAGCGCCCGAAGCCCACGAAGAGCGACACGTCGGGCGCGGTCTCGAGGTCGCTCGCGCCGTCGCCGACCATGACGGTCACGTCGGGGCGCAGCCGTGCTTTGAGCGCGGCGATGACGGTGTTTTTGCCCCGCGTCCGCGTCGTCTGGCAATCTCCCGCGAAGCCCATGTAGCGTCCCTTGGTGTCGAAAAATAAATCAACCGCCTCGACGAGTCCGACCTCCAGCCGCTCGGCGAGCGGGCGGATGGCGCGCCGGAACCCGCCGCTGATGATGGCCGTCTCCCAGCCCGTGCCGCGCAAGCGGTGGAACACCGAGTCGGCGTCCGGCTCGATATGGACGAGGTAGCGGTGCGCGATGCGGTCAATCTCGGCGGCGCTCGGGCGGATAAGCTCGAGGCGCTGCGCGAAAATATCCTCGAGTGCCACGCCGCCGTCCATCGCCTCGCTGGTCATGCGCTTGACCTGCGCGAAGACCTCCTCGCCGCGCAAATACGCCAGCTCGTCAATCCCCTCGATACCGCTGAGGGTGGAGTCACAGTCGAAGCAAATCAGTTTTTTCACAGGGCAAACAATGGGGGAAAAGTCGGCGGCGTGAAGTGAGATTTTATTGAGAATAACGCAACCCGTTGAAGCCGTGTGCGAGGACGCTACAGGAAATAAACGGGCGATAATTTGATGCGAAACTTGTTCGCCGACGACTGTGAATAACTTGGTAATGACTTCTTGTTGCGCGGCGGCCAGAGAGGCATAAAGTGCCCCCTGTTTCCAACACAGGCAGCGGGCAATCGCCGCCAGATACCTTTTTCAACCAACCAACTTTCCAACACAAACCCGTTTAAAAACTTTTATGCAACACATTGAGAACAAAGAAGTAACGACATCAATTCCCGCCAATTTTGCGGGCATTTTCTCCGCAGTGCCCCACTGCTGCGCCGCCGTTGCCCCGTGCCGCGCCAACCTGTGCTCCGCAACATCCACCCCGCCCGCGCTTTATGCGTAGGCTGTGAATAACCTTTACCAAAAAACACTTTTTCCCCCTCATTACACACATGTCCAGACTTGATGACGCCCAGACACTTTGGCGCACCGTGCAAATCGAATTGCAGCGCACGGTCGCTCGTGACGACTACCAAAATTGGTTTGAAAAAATCCTCTGCACGGGTGCCGACGAATCGTCGCTGGTGCTCGAAGCGCCGACCGATTTCGCGGAGCTGTGGATCAACAAAAACTACCGCCCCCTCTTGGAACGCTGCATCTCCCTCGCCGCCGGCAGACGCATGAGCTACAGCCTCGTGCCGCCGCCCACCACCACCCGCCCCGCCGCCCCGCCGCCCTCCGCCACCACCGACATCGCCGCCGCCCGCCGCGCCGCCCGCGCCAAAGAAGCCGCGCCCCCGCCGCCCGCAATCAAGAGCAACAACACGTTTGCCAACTTCATCACCGGCCCCGAAAACGAGCTGGCGCACTCGGCGGCCTTGGCCGTGGCGAGCGACCCCGGGCACAGCTATAATCCGCTCTTCATCTACGGCGCGACTGGCCTCGGCAAGACGCACCTGCTCCACGCCATCGCCCACGCCGTCATGCACGACACCCCGCAGAAACGCATCATCTACGTCACCAGCGAGGCCTTCACCAACGGCTACATCAACGGCGTGCAGGAAAAATCTCTCGTGGAATTTCGCCGCCGCTACCGCGAAGCCGACGTGCTACTCATAGACGACGTGCAGTTCCTCGCCGGACGCGAGCGCACGCAGGATGAGTTTTTTCACACCTTCAACGACCTGCACAATTACCACAAGCAAATCGTCCTCACCAGTGACCGCCCGCCCCGCGAAATGAACGGCCTCCAAGAACGCCTCGTCTCGCGCTTCGTCTGGGGGCTTACCGCCGACATCTCCGCGCCGCGCCTCGAAACGCGCATCGCCATTTTGCGAAATAAAATCGTGGCAGGAAATCTCGACATCGCCGACAACATCGCCGCCGACATCATCCGCTACATCGCCACGCGCATCACCAGTAACATTCGCAACCTCGAAGGTGCCGTCATGCGCCTGAAAGGGATGTCGGCGACCGATAGCACAAAAGACAATCCCGAGCCGTTGACCATCGAACGCATTGCCAAGGAACTCGCCGGCCTCTTCGACGAAGAAGCGAAAGACAAAATCACCCCCGATGTCATCCAGCGCATCGTAGCGGACTACTACCGCATCCCCGAGACCGACATGACGAGCAAGCGGCGCACCGCGCAGGTGGCGTTTGCGAGGCAAGTCGCGATGAGCCTATGCACCAAATTGACCTCGATGGCACTCACCGCCATCGGCGAAGCCTTTGGCGGACGCGACCACGGCACAGTAATTCACGCAAAAAAGCGTGTAGAAGATCTCTGCGAAACCAACTCCGCCACCAAGCGCGAAGTCGAATTTCTGTCGGGCAAACTCGTCAATCAGCGTTTTTGAGTGCTGAAAATATTTTCCGCAGTGGCGAGCGCGGTGCATTTTGAGTGTGTGTGGCACGGGTGTCTCGCCCGTGTCGCGGTGTGCGTCAGCGCACCCAGCACCGCCGCTTTGGTGACAGGTAGCGACAGTCAAATGAAAAAGCGTCTGTCCCTTTTTTGTTGGGAAATGCCTTTGGAGGATTTATCCTAAAAACGGCAGTTGAGTCGGGTTGTCTTGCGGAAGCTGTTGCGGCATCTGCGGTTAGTGGCTTTGTTCGACGCACCAACAGGTGCGCCTTCACAAATCCACTAACCACATCTACCACAACATCTTCTCGCAATACTTCCCCCCCAACTGCCGTTTTTAGGTTTATGAAGGTGCAGATATTGCGGCTGTCGGTGCGTCCAATAATGCAATTAACATTTGGCACTGCAACAAGTTGCGCAAGACTATCCGACTCTGCCCGTTTTTTAGGATAACAGGAGTGGTGGTCTTGTCTGCGCGTTTATCTGTGCTGCATCTGAGGGTGGGCGGGAAGGAGATAAATGCCCTTGTGTTTTCAAAGTCAAATGAAAAAGTGTCTGTCCCTTTTTTACTATTTTCGTTACCTTTCTTGTTAACTCTACTACTGCTTTTAAGACGGCAGGCGTGAGGTGGTCTTGTCTACGCGTTTATCTGTGCTGCATCTAAGGGTGGGCGGGAAGGAGATAAATGCCCTTGTGTTTTCAAAGTCAAATGAAAAAGCGTCTGTCCCTTTTTTGTTATATTTGAAGTGGCGCGGCGAGCAGCATGGAAAAACGCTTGCGTGGTTTGGGCGAGGGCGCAAATCTTGCGGACATGTCCGATTTTACTGCTAAGACCGTTTCGTTCGCCGCCATTTTTGACTGGGACGGCGTCATTGTTGATTCTTCCGACGCGCACGCCCGCAGTTGGGAATTACTCGCCGCCGAGGAAAAATTGCCACTGCCCAACGGGCATTTCAAAAAGGGATTTGGTCGCAAAAACGAATATATCATCCCACACATTCTTAGCTGGGTGCCAGCGGATGACATCGCCGGCATCGCCCGACTCGGGGCGCGCAAGGAAGCACTTTATCGCGAAATCATCGGGGAAACGGGTTTAGAACCGCTGCCCGGAGCGCGCGAATTGCTTGCGGGCTTGCGGGCGGCGGGCATTCCTCGCGCTGTCGGCTCGTCGTCGCACCGCGCCAATATTGACCTGAGCATCCGCTTGCTGGGGTTAGAGGGGCTTTTCGACGGGATTGTGACGAGCGAGGATGTTTCTGTCGGCAAGCCAGACCCAGAGGTGTTCTTGAAAGCGGCGGCAAGTGTCGGCTGCGAGGCGGGACGGGGCGTGGTATTTGAGGATGCGCTCGCAGGGGTAGAGGCTGGGCTGGCTGGCGGTTTTCGCGTAATCGCCGTAGCGACCACCAATAGCACAGACGCTCTCGCCAAAACGGGTGCCCACCGCGTCGTGGAGCGTTTGACCTCCGTGACACCCGACTTGGTGCGGGCACTGGGCGAAGAAATCCATCTGTAAATCCAGCAAAAAGCAGCTAAAACACTATTTTTCGGCAAAAATCAAGGAGTTTTTGCAGGAAGTTTTTAGAACAATGGCCAGTGGTAACTATAGAGTGGTCTTGTCTGTGCATTTGGTGGTGCTGCGTTTAAGTGCGGACGAAAGGCGATAAATGCCTCTGCATTTTCAGAGTCAAATGAAAAAGCGTCTGTCCCTTTTTGCAGGCGGGTGGGCGCAGTGAGGCACAGGCAATCTTGTTTGCGGGCGAAGCGGCGCAGGAGGCGACTAGCACAGACAGGATTGTCTGTGCCACATTTCGCGTTCGCACATACCGCCCGCAGACAACACTTACTTTTCGCCCGCTTGCCCACGCGCTTACCGCCGGACTTGGTAGCCAGCAGTCTTCTCTATCGCTGCCAAAATCTGCTCGAGCGCCTTGTTGACCTCATCGTCGGTGAGGGTTTTGGCGACGGCGCGGAACGTTATCGAAAACGCGAGACTCTTTTTGCCCTCCGGCAAACCCGCGCCCGAATACACGTCAAAGCAGACGACATTTTCCAAGGCAAAATCTTTGCCCGCCGCCTTCGTCGCCGCGCCGCGAATTTTATCCAAGACATCAGCCGCCGGCAGCGCCGCGTCCACCACGACCGCCACATCTCGCGACGCTGGCGGGAAGGGCGACCAGTCTTGGAAACGGGCGCGTTTCGGCGCAGCGGCAAAGTTTTCCCGCGTCAGCAAAACCTCCCCCGCGACAACGCCCGTCTTGATGTCCCACTCGCGTGCGAGGGCGGCGTCGGCGAGACCGCAAACGATTTCCGCCTGACCGGCGCGGTCTTTCGCTGCGCCCGCATGGCCGCCTTGCCAAAAGGCACCGCTGCCGCCCGCCCACACGAGACGCCGCGGCGCGACACCCGCGAGAGCGGCAAGCTCAAGGGCAAGTTTTTTGGCAGTGAAAAAATCGGCGTCGTCGCGTTTTTTCCAAACTGGCGTGGCGGGTTCGGAGAGGATGACAAAGGCCACCGAAATTAGCTCGCGCAGCGAACCGTCGCGTGCGGGGCGGAAGACGCGCCCGATTTCAAAAAGGCGTCGCGGCGCGTTGCGTCCGGCGAGATTGAGCCGGAGTGCGCCGAGCAGCCCGGGCAGCAACGAGGGGCGCACGTGGCTTTGGTCGCTCGCAAGCGGGTTGGCGAGCGCGAGCGCGGCGGCGAAGTCTTCGCCGTGAAAACGTGCGGCGGTGCGCCCGTCAATGAGCGTGTAGTGCCAGCATTCCGCATAGCCGCGCCCCGCCAAAAGCGAGGCCGCGTTGCGCGTGAACACCGCCACTGGCGCGTCTGCCGCTGGCGCACTCGGTGCCACTATCGCGTCGGCAGGGACACAAGCCGCGCCGTGGACACGCACAAACTCTTCCACCAAATCAATGGGGCGGCCCACATCGGGGCGAAACGTCGGCACCGTGACAAGCCAGTTGGCGGGCAGGGCAGGGTCGGCGGCGACGCCGAAACCGAGGCGGCGGAAAACGCTGGCGATGGCGTCGTCGCTGGCGGCGGCGTCGTCGCAACCGAGGCGAGTGCGCACGAACGCGCCCGAGATGGCGATGGTGTTGGCGGCGCGTGGCGGACGCCCGACGACGACGGGTGCGCCGGTGAGCGAGCCGCCAGCGGTTTGCAAAATGATTTCGGCGGCGCGGCGCGAGGCGAAGTCTGCCATCTCTGGGTCGGCGTCGCGGGTGAACCGTTGCGAGCTGTCGGTGGCGACGCCGAGTCGGCGCGAAGTTTTGCGCACGGCACTGGGGTCGAACCACGCGGACTCGAGCACGATGTCGGCGGTGGCGTCGCTGACGCCGCAGTCTTCGCCGCCCATGATGCCTGCGACGACGAGCGGCTTCTCGGCGTCGGCGATGACGCAGTCGCCGGCTTCGAGCGCGGCGGTTTTTCCGTCGAGCAGCAGCAGCGTCTCGCCTGCGGCGGCGTCGCGGATGTGCAGCGTGCGCCCCGCGATTTTTGCGGCGTCAAAGGCGTGGAGCGGTTGTCCCGTTTCGAGCATGACCCAGTTCGTCGCGTCCACCACGTTGTTGACTGGGCGCAGGCCAACCGCTTCGAGGTCGCGTCGGAGCCACTCCGGCGAGCGGGCGATTTTCACGCCGCGAATACTCCGCGCCGTGTAGTAGGGGCAAACGGGCGAGCTGACGGCGACGTTGACAAGCGGTTCGCCGCCCGCGCCGCCCGCGCCGTTCGCGCCGCCCGCGTCCGTGCTGGCGCTCGTGCTCGTGCCGGCAAGTTCCGGCAGCTTCAGTGTTTTTCCGTAATATGCGGCGAGGTCGCGAGCGACGCCGATGTGGCTGAGTGCGTCGCCACGGTTGGCGGTGACGGAGATTTCAAACACCGTGTCGGGCTTTGGGAAATGGTCGTTGATGGGGGTGCCGACGGGCAAGTTGCGGTCGGTCAAAATGAGTAGTCCGCCGTGGTCGTCGCCCAAGCCGAGTTCGCGGGCGGAGCACATCATGCCGTGCGAATCTACGTCGCGCAGTTTGGAGACTTTGATTTCAAAACCGCCGGGGAGTGCGGCACCCGGAAGTGCCACGGGCACACGGTCGCCTGCCTTGAAGTTTTTGGCGCCGCAGACGATTTGGCGCGGGGCGGCGTCGCCGGTGTTGACTTGGCAAACGCTGAGTTTGTCTGCGTTGGGGTGTTGCGTGAAGGAGAGGATTTCGCCGACAACGACGTTCGGCAGTGGCGGCAGACCTGCCTCTGCGGTGCCTTCGACTTCGAGTCCGAGCATCGGGAGTGCGTCGGCGATTTCTGTTGCCGTGTGGTCAGAGAGGTCAACGTAGCGGTTGAGCCATTGGAGAGAAACTTTCATTGGAAAATGGAAAATGCGTGAGGCTGCTCAGGAAACAAATTCGCCGTCCCCGCGCAAGGCAGGAGGGAGGCCCCGCGTGTGTGGCGGTGCCAGCCACCCCGACTCCCATAGGTCTTATAGGTCTTATATGTCATATAGGTCGTATAGGTCCTATAAGTCCTATGTCTTGACTTTTGCGCACACCGTCGCAAACGTCCGTGCCCTTATGCAATACTACGACAATCCCTTTGCGGTAGCCGACGCGCCAGCTCCGGCGCGGGCTGCTTTTTACCGGAAAACTTACGCCTACGCTGCCGGAACCTTCGGTGTGTGGGCGGCTATGCTCGCGACGCTTTTTCTCACAGGTGCCGCCAACCCGATAATCGAGCTTATGTTCAACGAGACGGCGGGGCGTTACAGCTGGCTGCTCGTGCTTGGGCTTTTCTGGGTGGCCACCTACTTCGGCCAGAAGCTCGCCTTCTCCCGCGAGACGGGCAGCCAGTATCTCGGTCTCGGCGTCTATGCCGCCGCCTACGCGGTGCTGTTTGTGCCGCTGATTGCCGGAGTCGCCGTCGCGACCAAGGGCGACATCATGTCAGTCCTCGCGCCCGCTGGCATCTCCACTGCCGCGCTGTTCGGGGCACTCACCGCCACGGTGTTTATGACGAGCAAAGACTTCTCGTTTCTGCGCACCTTTGTCGTCTTCGGCTCATTCGTCGCGCTGGGCGCGATTGTCGTGTTCACGATTTTCGGCATCAACCCCGGCGCGTTGTTTTCTGTCGCGATGATAGTGCTGATGTCCGCCGCTGTCCTCTGGCAGACATGGCAAATCAAAGACCAGTTTGACACCACGCAGCACGTCGGCGCGGCGGCGGTCATCTTCGCGAGCTTCATGACGCTCCTGTGGTATGTCATCCAGCTCTTTATGAGCCGCAGATAAACAACTCCACACGACACGACTCGACACGACACAACAGCGGCGCGGGCGGGATGCGGATTGCAGGCGTCCCGCTCGCGCTGCCGTTTTTTGCAAACCCTTGCGACCCTCGCAACCCTCGCCCGACTTCGCCCATGCACTACAAAAAAATGTTTCTCACCGCCAGCGGGACGCTTGGCTCGCGGGTGCTTGGCTTGGTGCGTGACCAGTTGACTGCTGCGTTTTTTGGAACGGGCATGGTGGCGTCGGCACTCTTGTTTGCGCTGCAAGTGCCGAACCTTTTTCGGCGGCTTCTCGGCGAAGGTGCGCTCACCTCGGCGATTATTCCGGTGCTCACCGACGAGTTTGCGAAGGACGACGGACGTGCGCGTGGCTTCCGTTTTTTGAACCTCGTTTTGGCGCGTGCGGCGGTCTTGCTTTGCCTGCTAACACTTGCGGCGGTTCTGCTCGCGTGGGGCTTGTCGGAGGCGGGCTGGTTGGAGGAACGCCACCGTCTCGCGGCGCGGCTGACGATGCTCTGTATGCCCTACATGCCGCTGATTTGCCTCGCCGCAGTCTTCTCCGCTGGCCTTTACGTGCTGTCCCGCTTCGGCGTGACATCGCTCAGCGCGGTCTGGCTCAACCTCGCGATGATTTCTGCCCTCACTGGCGGCGGCTACCTCTTCGGCGCACGAGATACGGAGCTGGCGGTCTGGGTGTGTTGCGGCTCGCTCGCTGGCGGGCTGGCGCAACTTGCCGTGCCGATGCTCGCCCTCTGGCGCGAAGGCTGGCGTCCGGCGGCGTCGCGCAAAACCAGCGCCTCTGCGCCCGACCACACCCTGCGCGAACGCGAGCTGGCGGCGGCGTGGGCGCAATTGAAACTCACTTTTTTGCCAACTGTCGCGGGCGCGGGCATTCACCAAATCAACCTCTTCTTTTCGCGTTTCCTCGCCATTGGCGCGGACGACCAAGCGATGTCCGTCTTCTACCTTGCGAACCGGCTTGTCGAGCTACCCACCGGCTTATTTTCGGTGAGCATTGCGACGGTGATTTTCCCTGCGATGTCGAAATGTTTTTCCGACAAAAATCTTACTGGCGCGGGCGACGCCTTTGCGCACGGCATCCGTCTGATTTTGGCGGTGACGCTTCCGGCGGCGGCGGGTCTGCTCGTGCTTGCTGAGCCGATTGTGCGCCTGCTTTTCGAGTATGGGAAATTCGACTCCGGCGACACCCGTGCCCTGCTTCCTGTGCTCTGGGTGTTTGCGCTGGCAATGCCGCTGACTGGCCTGATTGCGCTGATGGCGCGTGCGTTCAACGTCGTAAAACAGGTGCGCATTTTGGCGAAAACTGCCCTCTGGGTTTTCCTGTTAAACGTCGCCATCGCGCCGCTTCTCGCGTGGCAATGGCAGGCCACCGGACTCGCCGCCGCCAGCCTCGCCACGACCCTTTTTCAATTTGTCGTTTTTCTGTTTGTGCTACGGCGCGGCGAGGCGGCATTTGCGCGACAATCTTTTGCGAAACCGCTTCTGCAATGTCTCGCCGCCACGCTGGCGATGGCGGCCTTTGCGTGGGGCGCGTGGCAAATAGGCGGTGGCCTCATCCCCGCCGCTGACGGCGCAGGTGGTGCAGGCACTGGCGCGGCGCGGGTGCTTGCGACGGCGTTTGTGCTCGCGGGCGTCATCATTTTGTCGGCGGCCTTTTACTTCGCGCTTTTGCGGGCAATGCGTTTCCCCGAAATCAAAAACCTCGGACGCCGCCGCCCCCCACAATTTTAGACCGCAGATAACACAGATAAGCGCAGATAAAAAAGAGGGTTCCTCGCTGTTTTGAGTGGGAGTGCTGGTGCCGCATCCCCGCACTATAATCCCGCTGTGTGCGGAGCGAGAGTCTAACGAACATAAGCTATTTTGAAGTCAAACGAAAAAAATGGCTGCCTTTTTATTCAAGTGTGGCAAATGGCCAAAATGTTTGCCGTGTTGTAAGTGCATGATTTTCCACGTGTTCGTGAAGCAAATCCGGACTCCCTCCGAAAAGTTGCCAAAATAATTAGCCAGACTAATTCTTTTTGCCGAGAAGGGAGGGGAGGGGGATT
>JAITPT010000081.1 GCA_031289285.1 Puniceicoccales bacterium | reverse complement strand
GGTTCGTGCAACTTTCCCGTGCAGTGCCCACCACGCGCCCTCTACGAAATTGCAACGGAATACACACCACCAGCATCTGGTAATCCGATAATCTCGCCCCATGCGGGGCTTTGTTGCGGATGCGCGGCTGACCGGAGGTTTCGCTGTGCTACACCTCCGGTTATGCACATCTCGCCCCATGCGGGGCTGGAGGCGTCCGAGCTTCCACTCAAAGTAGCGAGGAACCAGATTTTGTCTGTGCCACACACGCAACGCGTATCTGCTCTCGCACGTGTTGTGCGCGGCGCAGCCGTGTCCATGTCGCCCGCCGCAGGTCAAGTGGTTTTTTTAGTCTGGTAAATTATTCCGACGCGGCAGATGACGCCCCCGCCCGCCCACACACGGACGAGATGTCTGTGCCACACACGCAACGCGTATCTGCTCTTGCCGGTGTTGTGCGCGGCGCAGCCGTGCCCATGTCGCCTCCTGCGGGTCAAGTGTTTTTTTTAGCCTGGTAAATTATTCCGACGCTTCTTTAGCCTGGTAAATTATTTCTCCCGCACACACGGACGAGATGTCTGTGCCACACACGCAACGCGTATCTATTCTCGCACGTGTTGTGCGCGGCGCAGCCGTGTCCATGTCGCCTCCTGCGGGTCAAGTGGTTTTTTTAGTCTGGTAAATTATTCTGACGGCTTGTCCAGGGCATTGTGGAGTTTGCCTCCTATGTGGCTGCGCTATAGGCAATTATCCAAAAACGGTAGTTAATGCGGGCCGGTTTGGGGATTAGCGCGTTAGGCGGCGGTATTTGAGGCGGTGGGGACGGTCAGCGGCGACGCCAAGACGGCGGCGACGTTCCTCTTCATAACTTTGATAATTGCCCTCGTGCCAAATGACACAACTTTCTCCCTCAAAAGCTAATATGTGCGTCGCCACACGGTCAAGAAACCAACGGTCATGCGAAATAATCACGGCACAGCCAGCAAATTCCTGCAAGGCATCCTCTAAGGCACGGATGGTGTTGACGTCGAGGTCGTTGGTGGGTTCGTCAAGGAGAAGGACGTTGGCACCCGCTTTTAACATTCTCGCTAAATGGACACGGTTTCGTTCGCCGCCAGAGAGCGCGCCGACGAGCTTCTGCTGGTCAGCACCCGTGAAACCAAAACGCGCCGCATAGTTGCGCGCACTCATGCGCAGCTTGCCAAGCTGCAAAAACTCCTCGCCGTCCGCCATCACTTGCCAAAGTTGGTTGGAGTCGTCGAGACTTTCACGAGATTGCTCGACACAGGCGATTTTGACGGTTTCTCCAAGCGTGAGCACACCAGAATCCGCCTTTTCCGAACCGAGAATTATGCGAAAAAGAGTCGTTTTTCCCGCGCCGTTGGGGCCGACGACGCCCACGATGCCGCCAG
The DNA here is from genome assembly GCA_031289285.1 of Puniceicoccales bacterium. Taxonomy (GTDB): domain Bacteria; phylum Verrucomicrobiota; class Verrucomicrobiia; order Opitutales; family UBA953; genus CALNBE01. Next base: position 11,678 of record JAITPT010000081.1, on the reverse strand, counting down.
CAGGGAGCGAGAAGTTGACGTTCTCAAAAAGCAGGTTTTCGCCAAACGCTTTGGAAATGTTTTGCGCCTCAATAACCGCGCCGCCAAGGCGCGGGCCGGGCGGGATGTAGATTTCAGCAAAACGTTCTTTTTCGACAGGGTCGGCGGTGAGCAGACTTTCGTAGGCGCGGACGCGGGCTTTGTTTTTCACCGTGCGCGCTTTGGGCGAGGCGAGCGCCCATTCGCGTTCGCGGGCAAGCGCTTTTTGGCGGGCACCCGCGACCTTCTCCTCAGTGGCGAGACGCTTCTGTTTTTGCTCTAACCACGAAGTGTAATTGCCCTTCCACGGGATACCGACGCCACGGTCAATCTCGAGAATCCAGCCAGCCACGTTGTCCAAAAAATAGCGGTCGTGGGTGACGGCGATGACGGTGCCTTTGTAATGTTTGAGGTGAAGCTCCAGCCAGCCAACGGTCTCGGCGTCGAGGTGGTTGGTCGGCTCGTCGAGCAGCAGGATTTCGGGTTCGCTGAGCAAAAGACGACAGAGGGCGACGCGGCGTTTTTCGCCACCAGAGAGAATGTTGACGGGCATATCGGACGGCGGGCAACGCAGGGCGTCGAGGGCTTGCTCGACACGCGATTCGATGTCCCAACCGCCCTTGGCATCGAGGATTTCCTGTATCTCGCCTTGGCGCGTAAGGATGCGCTCACGCTCGGCGTCGTCGTCGGTCTCGCTGACGCGCTCAAAAGTGCCCTCGTATTCTTCGAGGAGTTTTTTCAAGGGCGCGACGGCTTCTTCGACGACATCGCGCACGATGCCGGTGCAGCCCGGCAGCGGCTCTTGTTCGAGGTAGCCGACGGAGTAGCCCGGGACGCGGGAAATCTGCCCCTCGGTCTGCGTGTCGGTGCCCGCCATGATGCGCAGCAGCGTGGACTTGCCGGAGCCGTTGAGGCCGAGGACACCGATTTTTGCGCCATAAAAAAAGGAAATTGAAATGTCTTTGAGGACGGGCTTTTTTTCGTGGGTTTTGGAAACCCGCGACATTGCGAAGATGATTTTTTCGGAGTCGGTCATGGCGTTCGATTTGTGCTTCTACTTTTACTTGCCCCCCCCAAAAAAAACCGCGCTCGACTGCGCTCGGCATCTGGTAGGCGTGTCTCTTGCGGTTTTCAGGTCGGGTTGGGTCAGGTCAATTGTTCGGAGAAAAATTCGCGGAAGACGCCCTCGTGGTCGGTAGAGCGGGCGATCATTTGCATAAACACTTCGGCGAGGCCGAGCTGGATGTCTATGAGTTTTTTTAGGGAAAACTTTCTTACGGAGGGGGCGAGGCGGGAGAGGTAGAACGGGTGCTGGGTGAAGACGTTTAGCTCGGACTTTTCGGAGTTGTCGCCGAAGAACTTTTTGAAGTTGTCCGCGCCGCGCCCGAACCCATTGCCGACCTGCACTCCGGCGTCGAGCAGGGCGCGAAGCTGAATGAGGAGGCGGTTTCGTTTGAGCATTGTCGCGTGGAGGGCGCGTCCGCCCATTACGTTTTTGAAGAAAAATCTGTGCAGGGCGTCGAGTGCCCATTCTGGGTTTGCGGCGTAGAAGGCTTCTGCGGCCTCGAAGAAGTCGCCCTCTCCGAAATCGGGCACGAGGCGCATCACGTCGTCGGCGGAGATTTTTCCGCCTTCGCCTGTGTAGCAGGCGAGTTTGCGCACCTCTTCGACGGCGAGGCGGATGTTTCCGCCGACCTTCGCAAGCAGTTCCTCGCGCACGTTGCGGGGGATGGAAATTTTTTGGAGTGTGGCCTCGTTTTCGAGAATGCCGTCGAGCATGGCCTCGCGGGCGCCGGAGTTTTTTCTGTCGCCGGCGGCGGGGAAGTCTTTGGTCTCGCCGTTGGTCTTGAGCCATTTCACCTCTTTGCGCACGCCATCGGGCGAGTGTGCGCTGACGACGAGGGCGACGTTCTCGGGGTCGAGGTTTTGCAAACCGTCGCAAAGGATTTCGCCATATCCTTTTTCGCTGCCTTTCTCTTTTTCTTTTTTGGATGCGGTTTTTTCGCTGACAGGAGCGGGGTCGTCCCCGTCGGCATTCTCGCCGCCGCCGCCGCCACTGCTGCCGCCTTCTTCGTCGCCGGAGACGAGCCGACTGGTGCGTGAGAGCCAATTTATCCCGCGCAGCCAGACGCATTTTTTTCCGCCGAATAGCGGGATTGTTTTTATGGCGGAGAGGAAGAGGTCGAGCATCTTGTCCGCCTCTTCGATTTTTGAGGCGGAGCCGTCAATGATTTCGCGAGAAAACTCATCGGTATCTTGGGCGAGCCGCGAGTAGCATTCTCTCGCGGCGGCGTCCACCAAGTAGTCGTCGTCTCCGGTGAAGAAATAAAACTTCGGCACCATGAGGCGTCACCTATTGCTTGTGCCCATTCCGCTCATACCGGGCATGTTTCCTTCCCAAGACTGCGGCGCGTTGTGCGGCTGCGTGCTGTCGTCGGAGCGCGGAGTTTCGCAACCGCCGAGGAAGGCGGCGGCTGCGACCATGAGGAATGAAGCAAGGAGTGTGTTGCGCATATTCAAACTTGAGTTTTCGACCTTGTGATTTTTGCGGAGGTCTCCGGTCTTACAATTCGGGCGGCGGGAGCGGGGCGGCGGCACCTGCGCCGAATGGCGAGGCAGCGGCCTCTGGCGCGGGCGCGGGCGGCGGCGGGGCGGCGACGCGGGTGGTGGGCACGGCGGTTGTGGTGGTGGTCAGGCCGGAAGTGATGGAACCCTTATCCTCGGTTTTCGCTTGGGTGCGGATGAGGCGCACGACGGCGTTCTTGACGAGGAGGCGTTGGTTGGTGTCTGCCAAGATGGTCGCGACGGTCATGCTGTCGAGCACCTCGGTGACGCGAATTCTGCCGATGACGGCTCCCTCGACTTCGACGTCGTAGATTTGTGGTGCTTTGAGTGCGTTCTCTTTTTCGTCTTTGCCGACGAAGAGGGTGAGGAGACCTTTGCGGTAGTCCACGGTGGCGATAGTCGTGAGCACCTTGGGCGTGGCTTCTTTGGGCTTGGGCACGTCGAGCGCGACTTGGTTTTTGTCGAGCGGGTCTTTCACGTAGGGCGGCTTGACGCCTGTCTCGCGTTCGCCCCAGTTCCAGAGGCGTGCGTAGATGCGCGAGGTTTTGTCCACCTTGTCTTCGGCTTCTTTGCGGAGGTTGACCTCGGCGTCGTAGGCTTCCTTGGTGAACATGGCGGCGATCGTTTTGTCGCGCTCGGAGACGGTCTCCTGCAAGGCGGCTTTCTCCGACGTGAGGGAGGCGATTGTCGCATCTTTGGCGCGGCCATCGTCGGCGAGTTTATTTCGCTCGGTGGTGAGCTTGCGCTTGTCGTCTTCGAGACCAGCGATGGTTGCGTCGCGCTCTTTGATTGTCGTGTCGCGGGCGGCGACGATGTCGTCGAGAGTGTTCTTGCGCCCGATGAGGTCATCAATCCGAGCGTAGAGGTCGGCGATGAGCTTCGGTGCGCCGCCAGTGGTGCCGCCGTCGAGGCGGTCCATACGTTTGGTGAACGGCGAGGCGTCCTTGTGGTCAGGGCGCACCGCTTTGTCGCCGATGTATTCGGGAGCGACGGGTAGTCCTGTGACTTCGTTTTTCTGGTCGGTGCTTTTGACGCCGAGCGCAGAAAGGCGGCTTCTGTTCTCGAGCCACGCCGATTGTTTCATGGCATGCTCGAGGTTGTATGTGTTGATGACATACCAAGCGACGCCTGAGCCGATGGCGGCGAGGATCGCGAGGAGTCTTACTATGAGCGAGACGGTTTTGTTCATGGGGAGTGGTAGCTGACTGTTAGTGTTTGGATTTGGTGAAGGTGAAAGTTGAGTCGAAGAAAACGGCTGTTGGTTGTTTTGCAATCCTCTTGTCGGGGTTGGCCGCCAAGTGTTCGCAGACCTTGAAAACAAGTTCCGTGTCGTCCTCAAGATTTATTTTTCGAGCAATTTTTTCTGCGGTGAAATGTTTGCCGGGTTTTGCGGCGAGTAGCTCGACGATTTTGGCCTGTATGCCGAGCACGTGGTTGGCGGCTTTTTTGCCGGCCTCGACGCCGGGCTGGTCGTAGGCGTTGATGTTGACGAAGCTGGCGTAGAAGCCGACGGCGCGCTCGAAAAGCGCGATGAGCATCCCGAACGAGAACGGCGAGACATCTCCGATGGTGAGCGTGATGCTGGGCCGGTCTTTCTCGCTCAACGCCTCACGTGTGCCGAGGAAAAAGCCGTGCAGATAATCGCCGCTGGTGACGCCTTCCTCGACGGTCTGCGACGCGCCGTCGCGGTCGCGCAGCACTTCGACGAAGGTGACAAAAAAGTTTGGCACGCCGTCGCGGAGTTGCTGGACGAATGCGTGTTGGTCGGTGGAGCCTTTGGTGCCATAGACGGCGATGCCCTGCGCGACGGGATTGCCGCCGAGGTCGGTGCCTTTGCCCAGCGACTCCATGACGAGCTGTTGCAGGTAGCGTGAAAAAAGTTGGAGGCGGTCTTTGTAGGGGAGGATGACCATGTCTCGCTCGCCTTTGCCCTTGGTGAGGAAATGCCACGAGAGGGCGAGGAGCGCGGCGGGGTTAGCGGGGAAACTGCCCTCGGCCTCGTCGGCGAAGTCGGTGAAGTTGCGCGTGAGTTTATCCATCGCGGCGGCGCCGGCGAGAAGCTCACGTAGCGGGATGTCGAGAAGCGCGGCGGGCAAGAGGCCGACGGCGGAGAGGCTGCTGGTGCGCCCGCCCACCCAGTCCCACATCGGGAAACGGGCGAGGAACTTTTGCTCCTGCGCAAACTTGTCGAGTCGGCTGTCTGCGCCCGTGATGGCGACGGCGTGGGCACCGAACTTAAGGGCAGCGGCCTCGTAGCGAATGGCGGTCTCAATCATGCCGTTGGCCGTCTCTTTCGTGCTACCAGATTTGGAGGTAATGATGACGAGCGTCCTGCCGAGCCTGCCCTCGAGCCGCGCAAACACGTCGTCCATGCCGTCGGGGTCGGTGTTGTCGAGGAAGTAGGGAGTGATTTTGTTTTTGCTGGGCTGGGCGAGCGCGGCGAGGAACTGCGGGCCGAGCGCGGAGCCGCCGATGCCGATGCAGAGGAAGTTTTCAAACGCGCCGTCTGTGCCTTGGATTTCTCCCGACAGGACTTTTGCGGCAAAGGTCTCGATGCTGGCGAGCACAGAGGAGATGTCGTTTTTGATTTCGGCGTCGGGGGCGAGGTTGGCGTCGCGCAGCCAGTAGTGGCCGACCCTGCGTTTTTCGGCGGGGTTTGCGATTTCGCCATTTTCCAGCTTCGCCATCGCCGCGTAGGCAGCGGTGAGAAGATCCTTGGTTTCCGGTGTCCCGAAAAATTTTCTGGGGAAGCGGGCGCGGCTGAGGTCTATCGCAAAGGCGCGTCCGTCCACATCAAAGGGGCGACAGTATTTTTGAAAGTTTTTCCACGTATTCATCGGCGGGGCAGCAAAGACGTTTTTTCTGACGACGGAACACGAAACTTCGCAACAGCCGCGCAACAGCCGCCTGCCGCTGCTTGCCGCCGCGCCAAAAATGTGTTGCGCGCCGCGCACCGCGCCGCACGTTGACGCGCAAAATGGCTCTCGCAAAAATCACACAAATCACGGGTCGCGCCGTCGTCGTTTCGGGCGACGACACCGACACCGACCGCATCATCCCCGCCCGCTTCATGAAGGTCGTCACCTTCGACGGGCTGGGCGAGTTCGCGTTTTACGACGAACGCAAAAATGCGGACGGGACGGACAAGCCGCACCCGCTCAACGACCCCGCCCACGCAGGCGCGAGTGTGCTCGTCGCGGGTTTCAACTTCGGCTGCGGTAGCTCCCGCGAGCACGCGCCGCAATCGCTCCGCCGCGCCGGTTTTGCCGCGATTGTCGCCGGCAGTTTCGCGGAAATCTTTTTTGGCAACGCCACCACCATCGGCCTGCCCTGCGTCGCCGCCAACAAGGGCGACCTCGCCGAAATCTCCGCTTGGGTTGACGCCAACCCGAGCGAAACCGTCCGTCTCGACCTCGCCGCGAAAACCCTCGTCTGCGGTGAAAAAACTTTTCCGGTGACGCTCCCCGAGACGGCGCGTGAGGCGTTGGTGAACGGGCGTTGGGACGCCATCGCCGACCTACTCGAAGGTGCCGACGCCGCCGCCGCAACCGCCGCAACCCTGCCCTACGTGGCGGCGTGAACGAACGCGCTGCTGCCGCGCTGCCCGCCGTTGTCGCTGCCGCGCCGCTGCTGGCGTTGTCGGCACTTGCCAAAGCCGTCGCCGCCCGCTTTGCTGCGCCGCCAATGAGCGAAAGCGAAAACGAAGACACCAGCGCAACCGAAGACGCGCCCGAAAAACAACCCTCCAACGGCAGACTCCGCATAGAAAAGGAAACCATCGCCGCGCTACCGTTGCGCCAATACACAGGGAGCATCATCCTTGTCGAAGACCCAGAGGACACCCCCGCCGCCGTCGCCCGCCTCGCCAAAGAGCGAGTGCTCGGTTTCGACACGGAGAGCCGCCCGTCTTTCCACGCTGGCACCACCTACCTCCCTTCGCTCATCCAACTCGCAGGAGAAAACGCCGTCTGGCTTTTTCGCCTCGACGCCTGTGGCGGTGTGCCGCCCCTCTTCCCCATTTTGCGCAACCCCAAAATCCTCAAAGTCGGCGTCGCCGTGCGCGATGACATCCGCGGCCTCCAAGACCGCGCACCTTTCAAAGACGGCGGTTTTGTCGAAATCAGCACCTTCACGCGCCGCGCCGGCATCGAGAACACCGGCCTAAAAGCCCTCGCCGCGCACTACCTCGGCCTGCGCATTTCCAAGGGTGCCCAAGTCACCAATTGGGCGAACCGCCGCCTCACGCCGCAGCAAATCACCTACGCCGCCACCGACGCATGGGTTAGCCGCGAGCTTTACCTCGCCATCGAGAAACAAGGCCTCACCGAGTAACCCGCCCTTTCCATCCCTCCGCCTTTCCGCTCCTGTCCTTTTCTCCGCCCGCCACCACCACCACTTTTTCCGCCTACCACTTTTTCCGCCGTCCGCATGAAAACACTCCGCACCTTCCGCACTCTCCGCACCCTCGCACTCGCCGCCGCCGCCGCATTTCTCGCTGGCTGCTCAAGCTACGAACAAGACGTCGCCAAGACCATCGAACTCTGGTCACACGGCGACTACGCGGGTGCCGCCTCGCTCTCCGGCGACGTCCTCAAAGAGACCGGCTCCGGCGACCGCCTCCTCTGGCAACTCGAAAACGCCACCACGCTGCGCGGCGCAGGAAAGTTTAACGACAGCATCGCCGCGTTTGACGCCGCACTCGAAACCGTCGCCGACTGGGACAGGCAACCCGACGTGAGCGTTTCCAGCGAAGCCCTCGCCGCCCTCAACAACATGACCTCGCTGCCCTATCGCGGGACGGGCTACGACCGCATCATGCTCAGCACCTATCAGGCACTCAACTACCTCGCCCTCGGTCGGCGCGACAACGCCCGCGTCGCCCTCAACCTCGCCCTCCAACGCCAAGCGGAAGCCGTCGCCGCAAACGCCAAACGCATCGAAAACTCCCAAGACGAAGCCAAAGCCGCCAAGAGAAACGGCGAGAACAGCTACGACGCCGACCGCGCCCTCAAAGACGACAGCGTCAAATCCGGCCTCTCCGAAAACTACAGCGAGACCCGCTCCATGCGCGCCTACGCCGACTACGTCAATCCGTTCAGCGTCTGGCTCGACGGGATATTTTTCCTCGCCAACAACCGAGGCGGCTCCGACACCGAGCGCGCCTACAAATCCCTCCAACGCGCCGCCTCCATGACCTCCTGCGCCGCCGTCAAAGAAGACTTCGCGCTCGCCGCCAAAGTCCGTGCGGCAGTCGGTGTGCCGAGCATCCCGCCCATCGTCTATGTCATCCACGAGGCCGGCCTCGCGCCCGCTCGCCACGAAATCAAAATCAACATCCCCGTTTTTATCGTCACCAGCAAAGTCCCCTTCGTCAGTGCCGCCTTTCCGAAGCTCGAGTTTAACAAGAGCAAAAACTCGTCCCTGCGCGTCTGGTCGGACGCCCCCGGTGCCGCCGCGCCCGCCACCACCGAGACCCTCGCCCGCATGGACAGCGTGATCGCCACCGACTTCGACAACGAGTTTCCCGCCATCGTCGTCCGCACACTCATCAGCACCGGCATCAAAGCCGCCATTGCTTACGGCATTAACACCGCCTCCGACAAAGCCACCGAGAAGAAGAGCGAGGGCGTCCGTCTCGCCGCGTTCATCGCCAGCCGCGTCACCACCGCCGTCTATAGCGTCGCGACCGCCGCCGCCGACCTACGCACTTGGCGCACACTCCCGAAGGAGTTTCAAGTCGCCCGCATCACTCCGCCCAAAGACCGCGTGTTGCGCATCGCCACCGGAGGCCACGCCGCGCAGACCGTCAACCTGCTCCCGGGCACGGTCAACGTCATCTACGTGCGCACCACCCGCGCAAACACGCCGCTTGCTGTTTCCCAATTCGTCCTTAAACCCTGAGGCCGCAACTTCACTCACTGAAGTTCACACTCACACACACAAATAAAACCACCCGTCCTCAAAACCAATGAACACACAACACCGCTTCTCCGCAGTCCTCCTCGCCGCCGCCGCGTTCGCCTCGGCTGGCTGTTCTTCGACAGTCAACACCGTCGAGTCCGCAAACCCCAGTGCGCAAGTCACGCCTGAGCAGATGAAACACATCACCAGCGATTCCTCGCTCGACAGCATCGTCAAGCCCATCTTCCTAAACATCGGCAAAGCTGACGACGGCGAGTCGCTCAAAGTCCAGCTCACCGTAAAAAATACGAAACAAGGCAAGGCGCGTGTCCACTACCGCGTCGAGTGGAAAGACGCCCAAGGTCTCGCCCTGAGCGGCTACACGTCCACCCTCCAAACCATCCACCTGCTTGGTGCCGAGGAAAAACCCATCATCACCATCGCGCCCAGCCCACGCGCAAAAGACTTCCGCTTCGTCTTCATCAGCAGCGAATCCGAATAACCAACCCACCAACGCCACAAACCAATTTTTTCCGTCAACCAACCAACAACAACAACCAAGCAATAACCAACATGAAAAAATCCGTCGCACTCACCGCACTCACCGCTGCCGCCGCACTCCTCGCAGGATGCTCCGAAAGCACAAAATACGTGGACTCCCAAGGTCCCGATACCGTCGTCAGCATTGACAAAGTTGATATCCAAGACTTCGCCGCCGCCGCCGACTCCCTGCTCACGTCGCTCTACGACTCGCCGGCATTCCTCAATTCACCGAGGAAACCCGCTATCATCGCCGTAAGCGGAATCTCCAATGAGACCAGCACACAATTTGACATAAACATGCTGCTTGGAAAAATCAAAAAATCCATCACGCGCAGCGGCAAAGCCGAGATTTCCGCCGTCGTCGGTACTACGCAGGACGCGCTGACCAAGGAGGCCAAGGCCGCCCAAGAGTTTGAGAGCGGTAAAACCTCAAACAACTCGCACGACTTCACCCTTGTTGGGAAAATCCTCGAATCCAAAACCAAGGCCGGAAGCACCAAACAGACGACCTACATTTTCCAACTGAGCGTCATAAGGGTTGCCACCGGCACCGAGGCGTGGAGCGATGAAAAGCTCATCACAAAACAAGGCAGCAAATCCTCCGTCGGCTGGTAACACCCGCCACGGCGCAACCGCCCAAGCAACCGCTCAAAAATCACCACCGCTCCGCGACATGCCAAGACGCGCCCTCCTCCCACTCCTACTCGCCGCCGCCACACTCGCACTCGCGCCGCAAACACACGGCGCAGACGCCGCGCCAGCCACCGCCGAAACCAAATCGGCGACGGCGGCGACGGCGACAACGGAGACGGCTGGGGCAACCGCTCCGGCGACAACGGCTGCTCCGGCGGCGGCTCCGGCGGCTCCGGCGGCAACCCCCGCTGCTGCGGCTTTTGCCGACGACGACGGATTTGGCGAAGCCGCCGACATCTCGCTCCCGATAGTCGCCATCCCCTTCGACACCCGCGCCGCCAACCTCGGCGCGTTTGCCGCGTGGTGCGAAAACGACCTCGCATGGAGCGACAAATACTACACCAGTGGCATTCGTTTCGCCTACACCACGCCGGAAGTTTTCCGTGATTCTCTCCCCACGTTTTTGCGCGACCTCACGACCTTCACGCCACTCGCCACCCCCACCGCCACCAACCCCGTCGCCTACCGCCTCCACTTCGGCTTCACCCACGAGTTTTACACGGCGAAAGACGAACACGCGCACGTGCCGCGCTTGGGCGACCACCCCTACGTCGGCATGTTTTACGGCACCTTCGGCCTAAGTTCCGAGACGTTCAACCGCCTCGACTCTCTCGAAATTTCCCTTGGCATAACGGGTCCTTCTGCCCGTGCCCAACACGCCCAAAACGGCTGGCACCGTGTCATAGACCGCCCGCTCATCAACGGCTGGCACACCCAAACGCACGACGAACCGCTCGCCCAGTTTGCATGGACACGTGCTTGGCGTTTCAACTGGCTCGACTCCTCTTCCTCTTCTCTCGAATGTGACTGGCTTCCGCGTCTGCGTCTTGAGGGTGGCACGGCCCGCACTTACGCCGAAATTGGTTGGCAATGGCGGCTCGGCTGGGGTTTGCCGAAGGATTTTGGCGTCACCACTGCGCATGACTCTCTCGCCTTCACGCGCCCGGCCCGCGACGTCAACTACGACATCCCTATTTCGTGGAAGCCTGACTCCACCTTTTTCTTTTTCGACTTTCGTGGTCAATACTGTGCCCGCGACACTTCTCTTGACGGCAACATTTGGTATGACGGCTACGATGTCCATCGTTACCCGTGGCGAGGCGAGATAGCTTGTGGCGTAGCGACGCGCTGGGGTCCGTTGCAATTGAGTATTCAGGAGGTCATCCGCAGCAAAGAGTTTCGAGGTCAAGACCGCGAGGTCTTCGTCTACACCTCCGCCACCCTCCGCTTCGTATTTTGAGAAGAAGCCCCTGCTCCGCTTCGAGTTCTATCCCAAATGTCCTGCTCCGAGGCGCAGGGCGGGGTGCTCGTAACGCAGACTGCCAAGTCTGTTTGCGGTATCCCCGCCCTTCCGCAGTGCGCTTCGCCCACATGCAGCAGACTTAGCAGCCCGCATCACGGACGCCCCGCCCTGCAAGAAAAAAATTAGACTGTCTAATTATTCGGGGAGGCGGGGGGGGGGGGGAGGAGGCTCGCTGGTAGCACGGACACGGACTTTCACGGACACACACGGACTTTCACGGACGGGCACGGGTAACCCTCGCCGGAAGGCGCACCGCTTCGTAAAAACACCGCAGGTGTTTAGGCTGCCGTCGCCTTGTCCGTGTATGTCCGTGAAAGTCCGTGTGCGCCCGTGCGTCCGTGTGTCCGTGGCCGTGCTACCCTGCAAGAGAAAAATTAGACTGTCTAATTATTCTTGCCTCCGCTCCGTGTTTTAAGCTGAAGGTCTTGCTCCGCTGCAAGTTCTGTCCCGAAGACCCTGCTCCAAGGCGACGGGCGGCAGCCGTAATGCAGAGTGCCAAATCTGCTTGCAGTGCCACCGCTCTTCCGAAGTGCGCTTCGCGCCCATGCAGCAGACTTAGCAGTCCGCGTCACGGACGCCCCGCCCTGCAAGAAAAAAATTAGACTGTCTAATTATTCGGAAGGGGTGGGGGGGTGGGGGCTCGCTGGTAGCACGG
>JAITPT010000264.1 GCA_031289285.1 Puniceicoccales bacterium | reverse complement strand
CACTCCGCTGCCCAGCGCGCAACCCTTCCCGCAACCCTTCCCGCCCGCCATTCTGCTGCCCCTCTCGCACCCCTTCCCGTTGCCCTGCCCGCCGCCCATTCCATCTCGCGTTTCTTTTTTGAAAAAAAGTTTCCCGTTGACCCTCGCCACAACGCCAAAATCCATCGTCTCTCCCTCCGCGAAAAATGGGCCAAGCTCACCTCCCCCCGCACGGCATGAGGTTTCTCTCATTTTTTTTAGACAGTCTAATTTTTTTGTTGCGCTGCCGGAGGGTTGTGCCGCAACATGCGCACATGGCCACCACACGTTTCCAAATAACACACGCACACGGCATGGGCACGACAGCGACCTACCATTGCATTTCGCGCTCATTTTTTTTAGACAGTCTAATTTTTTTGTTGCGCTGCCGAAGGGTTGTGCTGCAACATGCGCACATGGCTACCACACGTTTCAAAATAACACCCGCTCACGGCACGGGCGCGACAGCGACCTACCATTGCATTTCGCGCATTGTCGGCGGCGAGTTCCTGCTGACCGACGAATGCAAGGAACGAATGCGCTCAATCATGCACCAAGTCTCAGAGTTCTGCGGCGTCCAAGTCGTGACATACGCACTTATGACGAACCACTTTCATGTGCTCGTCAGAGTGCCAGAACAAGGCGAACTCTCCGACACAGAACTGCTGCGACGTTACTCCGTGCTCTATCCCAAGCCCACCAAGTGGGCACCCGCCGACGTCAAGATGCTCGCCGAGATGCTCAAGAAGGACGGCGAAGACGCCGAAGCATGGCGCAAGCAAATGCTACGCCGAATGGGCGATGTCTCCGAGTTCATGAAAACCTTCAAACAACGGTTCTCCATTTGGTATAACCGCACACACGAGCGCGAGGGAACACTCTGGTCAGAACGGTTTTCGAGCACAATCGTCCAGAGCGACAAGTTCTTCGCGATGGAGGCAGTTGCCGCCTATATTGACTTGAACCCAGTCCGTGCGCGCATCGTCGCAGACCCGAAAGACTACCGCTGGTGCGGTTACGCGGAAGCTGTAGCGACGGGCGGCAACGGCAAAATGCGCCGCAATCTTCGCTACGCGGTTTCCTCCGATAACCTCAGCGATGAGGAGATGCTGGAGACCTACCGCGTCGTGTTGTTCGGCAAAGGCGCGACGGCAAAACGAGGCGACCCCTCTGCTGCCCGCATCGCTCCCGAAACCGCGCAAGCCGTCGCCGACGCTGGCGGGAAACTTCCGTTGCCGGAGCGTCTGCTCCAGCGAATGCCGTGGTTCAGTCACGGTGGTGTTATTGGCGACGAAGCGTTCGTGAGTGCGTGCATGGCACAATACGCCAACACAACCCACCGTCGCGCCAAGAGCCACCCCGTTCCTTTTTCTGCCGACGCCACCCCCACCGATTGGCCTGCAGGTCTCTCCGCCATGCGCCGTCACAAATAAGGCAACTCACATCCGCCAGCACGTCACACGCACCAAAAACGCTTCCTCGCCGTTTTGAGTGGCACAGGTGCTGAAAATGGGCAATCTGGGTGGGATGCGATTTCCTCAAATGGCTATGACTATCGAGAAACTTTTGGTTCATCGCTACTTTGAGTGGGAGGCGAGGTATAGTATCGAGAAACACCCGAACCAGTAGGAACAACTTCTTTGAAACACGGGATTTTAGTTCCGTGAAAATCCCCCCCCTCCTCCCTCCCTCCCTCCTCGGCAAAAGGAATTAGTCTGGTTAATTATTCTGGCAACTTTTCGGAGGGAGTCCGGATTTGCTTCACGAACACGCGGAAAGTCATGCACTTACAACGCCGCAGACATTTTGGCCATTTGCCGCATTTGAATAAAAGGCAGCCATTTTTTTCGTTTGACTTCAAAATAACTTGTGTTCGTCAGACTCTCGCTCGGCACACAGCGGGATTATAGTGCGGGGCTGCGGCACCAGTGCTCCCACTCAAAATAGCGAGGAACCTTTTTTCCTTTACCTTACGAATCCAAAACATTCCCCTTGCATTTTTTCCTCCCGTTGCACTGGCTATTGGCTCTCAAGTCTGGTTAATAATTCTGGCAATTTTTCGGAGAAAGTCTGGATATGCTTCGCGAATATGCAGAAAACCAAGCACTTACAACGCAGCAGATATTTGGCCTATTTGTCGCGCTTAAATAAAAAAGGCAGCCATTTTTTTCACTTGACTTCAAAATGGCTTGTATTGTTAGACTCTCGGCTCCGCACACAGCAGGGCTACACGCTTGGCACGGGGCTGTGGCACCATCGCGCCACTTGAAGCAAGCCCCCTCCTTGAAAACCGTTTGCTACCGCCACCCATCTGCTTGCTCTTAACCTTTGATTTTTTTTCGTCTTCCGGCGCGCCATTGTTCGCTGTGGTTGACGACCCAATCCGTCCGAGCGCGGTCCATGCCGATGTCGTAGCCGGCCTTTTCAGACTCCAGCCATTTGTGGCGGTCAATCTCTTCACACTCCGCCCGAAACTCCCGAAAGACGAGTGAGCGTTCTTGAAGTGACGGCATCGCGCCGTCCGTGTCAATGTAGGTAAAACACATTTTTTGAAAGTTTGGCGGCGTGGTTGCGAGAAGCACCACCAATTCAGTGCCCGCGAGCAAACGCCTGTCTCACGCTGACGCAAGGATTTTTTCGAGGATGCGCGATGCGATGGTAATGAACGCCGCGCCCGACTCCGATGCGGGTTGAGTGACGACCACAGGCGCGCCAGCGTCGCCGCCTTCGCGGATGTTCGGGTCGAGCGGCACTTGTCCCAGAAACTCCGTGCCGAGTGCCTCCGCCGCCGCCTTGCCGCCGCCGCCGCCGAAAATCTCCTGTCGCCCGCCGTCGGGCATGGCGAGCCAACTCATGTTTTCCGCCACGCCCAGCAGCGGGATTTCCATTCGCGGAAACATCGCCGCGCCGCGCCGTGCCACGCTTGCCGCCGCCGCCTGTGGTGTGGTGACTATCACCGCGCCATCGAGCGCGACGGTTTGCGCCAGCGACAGGGGCGCGTCGCCAGTGCCCGGCGGCAAATCCACTACGAGCACATCCAACCCGCCCCAAGCGACCTGCGTCGCAAACTGCCGGATGATTTTCATAATCATCGGCCCGCGCCAAATCACCGGCGAATCCTCGTCAATGAAAAACCCCAGCGACATGACTTTTACGCCGTGGTTTTGGGGCGGCGTGAACATCTCGCCTGCGATTTCTGGTTGCCCCGAAAGCCCCATCATCAGCGGGATGGACGGCCCGTGGATGTCGCAGTCGAGCAAGCCGACGCGCAGCGGCTCCCCGTCCGGCCCGCGCAGCTGTGCGAGCGCGCAGGCGATGTTCACAGAAAATGTGGATTTGCCGACGCCGCCTTTGCCGCTGGCGATTGCGATGACGCGGCGCACTCCTGCCACAGGCTCCGGTTTTGGCGCGGCGACAGCGGCGGCGGGCGCGTTGGGCGGCGGCGGTGGTGCGGAGACGGCCACGCTAACCTCGGCGCGGGCGAAACCTGCGGCGAGCAGCGCGGCCTCGACTTCGGCGCGGATGCGTTCCGGCACTTCGGGCGCGGAGGCGGCGACGGCGAGCGCGACGACTGCCGCCTCGCCGCGCACCTCGGTCTTTTTGACGAGGCCGAAAGAGACGATGTCGCGGCTGAAGCCGGGATATTTGACTTGGCGCAGCGCATTGAGAATAGAGTCAGTGTCCACAATGCGCCGGAGGTTGCGGGGCAGGGCACTTTTCTCAATGCGAAAACCGCCCGCAGGGGCGAGTGCCTTACCGTTTTTTCCACCACGCTCGCACCTGCTCGTGGCTTCCTGCGTATTCAAATATAAGAGTGTCGTCGTCGAGGCTGAACATCAGGCGAAGTGAGCGTCCTGCGCGGCACTCGTAGAGGTCGGGGAGGATTTCTCGGATTCCGCGCCCGCTGTGCAGATGTGGCTGTCCGAACACCGCCGCCGCCAAATTCATCGCGGTGAAAATCTCCTCCAGCGCGTCGTCGCCGAGTTTTTTCAAACAACGTTTGAAGGACGGTGTGGCGGAAAGTTTTTTCACGAGCGAAGGTCGGCGGCGCTGTTGATGGGTGTTAGTTTTCCGTCGCGTTTGGCGCGTGTGATGTTGCGGCGCACACGAGCGGCGGTTGCGTCAACATCGTCGCGGGACGCGCCGTATTCGCGAGCGGCGTAAGCGTAGCCGTCTTCTTGTGCAGCGAATGGAATTCCTCGGTGCGCCACTATTTTTGCGAAAAGCATGTTCACGGCATCGGAGGGCTTCAGCCCGATTGAGGCGAGGATTTGCCGAGCTTCGCGCATGTTTCCGCCATCAACGCGGGTTCTTAGTAGTGTGGTTGCCATGCTTCGAAAGTGCTCAAAACGGCTCGCTGTGTAAATACTTTTTTTACGCCGCCAAGCCCGTCTCTTCATCGGGCGGGCGCGGGACAGGGGGGGGGGAATATCTTGCAAAATCGCGCCGTGTCGTTAAATCGCCCGACCCGTTATGGCACTCAACAAAGTCGCAATACTTACTGCGGGCGGTCTCGCCCCTTGTCTTTCCTCCGCCGTCGGCGGCCTCATCGAGCGTTACAGCGAAATCGCGCCCGAAGTGGAAATCCTCTGTTACAAGAGCGGCTACAAAGGGCTGCTCTTGGGCGATAGCGTGAAGGTCACGCCGGAAATCCGCGCCAAAGCGTCGCTGCTGCACAAGCTCGGCGGCAGCCCCATCGGCAACAGCCGCGTCAAACTTACCAACGTGAAAGACTGCCTGAAACGCGGTCTCGTCAAAGACGGCGAAGACCCGCAGAAGGTCGCTGCCGACCAGCTCGTCAAAGACGGTGTGCAGGTGCTGCACACTATCGGCGGCGACGACACCAACACCGCCGCTGCCGACCTCGCGGCCTTTCTCAAAAAGAACGGCTACTCGCTGAGTGTCATCGGCCTCCCCAAGACGGTTGACAACGACGTGTATCCCATCCGCCAGAGTCTCGGCGCGTGGACTGCCGCCATTGAGGGCGCGAAATATTTTGCCAACGTCGTCGGCGAACACAGCGCGAACCCGCGCATGTTGATTGTCCACGAAGTCATGGGGCGCAACTGCGGCTGGCTCACCGCCGCGACTGCCGCCGAATACCGCCGCCTCCTGCGCACAAAAGGGCTGCTCGACGAAATCGGCGACGGCACCGACCAATACGACATCCACGCCGTCTATGTGCCAGAGATGGCCCTCGACCTCGCCGCCGAGGCCCAACGCCTCCGCGCCCTCATAGACAAAAACGACTGTGTCAACATTTTTGTCAGCGAAGGCGCAGGCCTCGCCGACATCGTGAAAGAGATGGAAACGCGCGGCGAGACGGTGCCCCGCGACGCCTTTGGGCACGCGAAGATTGACGCCGTGAACACCGGAAAATGGTTTGGCGAACGGCTTGCCGCCGCGCTTGGTGCAGAGAAAACGCTCGTCCAAAAGAGCGGCTATTTTGCCCGCGCCGCTGCCTCTTGCGACAGCGACCTCGCGCTCATCAAGAGCTGCGTGGATTTGGCGGTCGAGAGTGCCCTCAAAGGCGAGAGCGGCGTCATCGGCCACGACGAGGACAATGGCGGGCGTCTGCGTGCCATCGAGTTTGAGCGCATCAAAGGCGGCAAACCCTTTGACGTTTCAACGGAGTGGTTCGCGAGGCTTCTCAATGAAATCGGGCAGCCCGCCTAAGGCGCGGGTGCCGTCTTCAACGGAGTCGCGGCGGCTCTCTGCCAGCAACGCAGCCGGCAACGCCGACTGCGCCGCCACCGCTGCCGCCTCCGCTCTCTTCGCTGCCTCTGGCGCGTTTCGCGACGCGCTTCTGGGCTGGTTTGCGCAGATGCGCCGCCCGATGCCTTGGCGCGACTCGCCCTCGCTCTACAAAACCGTGGTCTCCGAGTTCATGCTTCAGCAAACGCAGGTCGGGACGGCACTCCCCTATTTTGAACGCTGGCTGCGCCGCTGGCCTGACTTCGCCGCGCTCGCCGCCGCCAGCGAAGGCGAGGTCGTCCGCGAATGGGAAGGTCTCGGCTACTACAACCGCGCTCGCAACCTACGCAAACTCGCGGGGCAAGTCGCCGCGATGCCGGAGCTGCCGCGCACCGCCGCCGCTTGGCGCACTCTGCCCGGCGTCGGCCCCTACACCGCCGCCGCCATCGCGAGCATTGCTTGCGGGGAATGCGTCGCCGTCGTTGACGGCAACGTCGCCCGTGTGCTGGCGCGGCTGATGGCGGAAGCGCAGGTTTTCAAGGACAACGGTGCCGCCGCCAAGTTTTTCGCCGACGCGGCGCAGCGTCTTCTCTCGCCCCTCGACCCGGGCGGGCACAATCAAGCGATGATGGAGTTGGGCGCGTTGGTCTGTCGTCCGCAATCGCCTTGCTGTGTCATTTGTCCAGTCGCGGATTTTTGTGCCGCCGTGAAACGCGCCGCGCCGGAGGAATACCCGCATTTTCTCCCGCGCCGCATTGCAAAAATCGCCACGACTCGCCTCTGGCTTGTGCGCGACGGCTCACTCTTGCTGCAACGTCACGCGGGCGGCGCGAAACGTCTTTCCGGTCTGTGCGAATTGCCCGACGCTGCCACCTTGCTCACGCCCGCCGCCCTGCGCACCGCCAAGGTGCTCGCGCTCAAACACCGCGCCATTTCCAACCAACAAATCACTGAAACCATCGTCGCCCCTGCCGTCGTTCCCATTGGCACCCCTGCCGTCGCCCCCGTAGCGGAAACATTCGCCGATGCGGACGCCTTAGCCGCAAAAAATCTTTTTTGGGCACCCTTATCGGAGTTACCCGCGCTCACGCTTTCCGGCCCGCACCGCAAGTGGATTAGCGAGTTGCTGCGCACCGCAGACTGATGTGCGGGGTGGATGGAGTGGACGGACTGGACGGAGGGCAGTGCTCTTTTGGAGTGCGGTGCGCGGTCAGCCCGTGTCGAACCGGAAATTGCGAGTCAAATGAAAAAAATGGCTGGCACTTTATTGCTTCCTGCATTTTTTAGACAGTCTAATTTTTCTTTGACATGGCATAGGAGGTTTGGCGCGGAAATAACTTTTCAACTTATTCTTTTCTGCGACGCACCATATCTGTGTCCGCACACCACTACCACTTATCG
>JAITPT010000226.1 GCA_031289285.1 Puniceicoccales bacterium | reverse complement strand
GCCCATTTATTGTTTGCGAATTAAAAGGCAGCCATTTTATTACTTGACTTCGCTGCGGTTCGTGCAACTTTCCCGTGCAGTTACCCACCACGCGCCCTCTACGAAATTACAACGGAATACACACCACCAGCATCTGGTAATCCGATAATCTCGCCCCATGCGGGGCTTTGTTGCGGGTGGGCAGCTGACCGGAGGTTTCGCTGCGCTACACCTCAGGTTATGCACATCTCGCCCCATGCGGGGCTGGAGGCGTCCGAGCTTCCACTCAAAGTAGCGAGGAACCAAAACTTCCCCCGCGAGGCGCGTGGCCTCTTGGCGGCAAAGGTTCGGAGCGGTGTCGCCAACGCTTTTGTGCTAACGCTCGACCAAGCCGACGCTGGCGTTTTCGAGGGCGAAAAAATCGAAGCCGTCCCCGCGTGGCGTTGGCTGGCCTAAGGCAGGTGTGTGCTGGCAGGTGCCTTTCGGCTTGCAAACGCTGATTTGTGACGCGTCTTCGTAAATACTCAAACCTCGTCTGTAGCAATACGTTCCACAATGTTTCTATTCCGACTTCCATTTGCCGGATTATTTAACCAGACTAAAACTTTTGTTTGACGTGCTTGGGGAGGTGACATGCGCAATGAAAGGACAGCTTTGCTCTCAGAACTGGAGACAATCATCCTCCAACCACCGACCACAATACTTTCACCCATGTCAGGGGGGAGGAGCGGATTATTTAGACAGACTAAAACTTTTGCTTGACGTGCTTGGGAAGGGGCATGGACAATGGAAGGATAGCGCTACTCGCGGAATTGGAAACAATCATCCTCCAACCACCAACCACGATACTTTCGCCCATGTCATGGGGGGGGGAGCGGATTATTTAGACAGACTAAATTTTCTCTTGACTGGGGATATTGGCAGCTCGCTGGCAGCGGCAACATCAGATGCGGCGACACTTCGAGATGGCGAGACGATAGCACTCCCAGCGCTGGGTTGGTGCTGGTGCGGGTGTTGGTGTTGTTACTGTTGCTGGTGCTGTTGCGGGTGCGGGTGCTGGTGCGGGTGCTGGTGTGTTGGTGTGTTGACTTGGCGGGGGAAGAGGTGTTTTTGTGTTGAGTATGAACGAAAACTTCCCTGTCGCAGGGGCGCCTTTTCTCTTCCTCGACGCCGCAGGACGGTTGCCAGTGACAGGGGTCTGGCGCGATGGCACGTGGTTGGCGTTTCACCGCGCCGAAAATCCTGCAGCCTCGGAAACACTCTTCGCACTCATTGATGCCACACTCGCCGATGCCAAACTGCGCCCCACTAAACTCGGCAAAGACAGCGAACGTAGCGAACTCGGCGGACTCGGCGGATTTATCTTTGCAGAAGGCCCCGGCTCCGTGCTCGGTATCCGCATCGCCGCTATCGCACTGCGCAGTTGGCTCGCGTTGCCAGAGTTCGCTGGGAAACCCGTTTTTGCATTTGGCTCACTCACCCTCGCCGCCCACCTGCTTCTGCGCAACTCACCGGACCGTCGCGATTTTTCCCTTCTCGCCGATTCGCGCCTCGGACGTTGGAACACCCTCGCAGTGCGCAACAGCGTGGTGCCCGAAACGTTTTCGGAGATGTCCGCCACAGAGTTGGCAGTCTTGCCACAGCCACGTTTTCGCATCACCCAACGTGCGCTCGGCGAGCCGCCGTCCCCGTGGGAACCGTTTCCCGAAAACCTTTTAGAGCGTGACCCCGCCACACTGGCAGTGCCCAATCTGATGCACACGACCAACGCCCCCGACGCCGCCAATACACCCGCCCAATACGCAAAGTGGGCACCGTTGCGTCACAGGGCGGAGGAGCGCGGGTAGCGTCGAAGCCCCCCTCGACGGTTTGTGTCTCCCGCCGCGCTGAAAGCGGTGTCGGCGGGTGCTACGTTAGCACTTCGCACCCTCTGCCACCGCACTCCAAAAAAAAGCGTCCGGCAGAAAAATGATACGCGGTTTTTATGCAGTGCAGTAGGCGGGGCGAGGCGTAACCCTAAAAACGGCAGTTAATGCGGGCGGTTTTAGGGTTACCACTTTATGTGAATGGCGGCGTTGAAGCGGTGGGCGGTGCGGTTGTCGAAGTCGGTGTCGAAACTGTAACCGATGCCAAAACTGGCATGACGGGAAAGCTCAATCTCTAAACTGGGAGACAACTCAAGGACACCCTCAGAAGCATAAACAGAGTTTGTGCTGAAACGACGCCCCCAGCCCGAGTCACCCGCAAAACGCGCCACAATGTCGGCATCGGTGTCGAGCAATTCATGGGCGTAAGCGACGTTGAGGCGGAGACGCAAAGGCACCGCGCCAGCCCATTGCCAGACAACACCCGCTCCGACTTTCAGCCGCAACGAGTCGGCGTCAAACTTCTGAACACTGAGCGCACCTCGGTCGTTTTCGTAGTGCTCGGAGAAAGCGTCGGCAGAAGTTGTCGCGTAGTCGGCACCGATAAAAGGAGCGAGCGTCCATGTGTGAGTGCCAGACTTTGCCAACTCGAAATTCCCCGCAAAATTGAGCGACGCGCCAAAGAGCGTGCTGTCGGTTTTGCCGCCGAGGGCGTCGGGCGCGATAGCGGTGATGCGGCGCGTGTCGAACTTGGAGAGACCACTGAAGACAGAGACATCCGCCGCGAGCCAGTTGGTGAAACGGATGGTGCTGTATGCAGTGAGGCGGAACTCCTCTTGGCGAATGCGCCCGCCGTTGTCGTGGATTTTTGATTTGCCCGTGTTGCCGCCGACGTTGATGCCCGCGAGGAAGTAGTCGGAGAACCAGACATCGGTGCCGACCGTCGCGCCAAATGTCTCGGTGTCGAAGACCGGAGAATCGGAGGCGCTCTTGTTATCGGTGAACGCGCCGTTCGCGAAGAAGTAGGCGTCGCCCTTGCCGATTTCCTCGGTGAACTTTGGCGAGCGGGTGGCTTCTCGGCGTGAGGCGAGGTGCCCGCGCAGGGCGTCGGTGGCGACTTGCGCGTTTTGGATGGGCATGGCGAGGATGGCGGAGAATGCGATTGGGGAGGCTTGCTCGATGATTTTTGCGGCGGCGGCGGACGAGTTGTCGGCGGCGTCGTAGATGGCTTTGCAGAGCACACCGGTCTCTTCGTTGCCAGCTTGCGAAAGCTCGGTGAGCAAGGCGGCGAAGTCGCTAAGTGCGGGCTTAAGCCCATTGATGTTTTGGAAACTTTGCCAAAGCTCGATGACACCTTGCTGGGCGTCCACGACCCTTCCGGCGAGCGTGCTGTTGGTGAACAGGATGGTGACGGCACCCGTCTCGGTGGTGTCGAAGGCGACCGTTCCAGAGGACAGCGTTTCGAGCAACGCGGGCAGAGTGACTTTGCCGTCGCGGTAGTTGTCTTGGATATACTTGTCTGCCACGTCGAGCAGGAGCGAGCCGCCGATGAGGATGTCTGCTGCGCTGGAGTAGCTCAGGGTGTCGTGAGTGCCGTCGCCGAAGACCTCCAAGGTAATCCTGCCGTTGTTGGTGAACGTCCCGCCGACGCCGGGCTGGAGGGTGATTTTCCCTGCCGAGAAACCGGGCGAGAGGTTGCCGTTGTTGATGAAGTTGCCGGAGATGACGCCGTTGCCGTAGATGTCGCCGTTGTTGACGATGCCGCCGACGGCGCTCAGGCCGCCTTGCGTGGCGGCGACTTCGCCGGAGGCTGGCGAGCCGAGGAAGATTTGGGCGGCGGTCTCGATGCGAATGCCTGCCGAGGCGAGCGGCGCGGAGAGGTTGGCTTTTTCGAGCGCGATTGTTCCCTCGCTGAGGAGGACGCCGCCTGCAAACGCTGCTTCAAAGGTCTCGCTGCCGCCGCGGAAAACAAGCCGTCCTTTGCCGCTCTTGGTGAGCGAGCCGTCGCCGCCGGTGAGTTTTTGTTGGGCACCGCCGTTGATGGCACCGTTGGCGAGGACAAGCTCGCCTGCGCCGGAGACGCGCATGGCGGAGACGCGCATGGCCCCTGCGACTTCGATGATGCCGCTGTTAGCGCCGTCGGTGTTGAAGTTGACGATGTCGCCGTGGCGGAAGAGGCGCGGTGCTTCGTTTTTCGCAGTCTCTTTCCAAACCTCGGAGAGAGTGTCCCAAGTGCCTTGGCGCGGTGCGCCGTCTTGGGCTGGGGCAAACACCCAGTCGAGGGAAACGTTTTGTGTGACCTCGGAGCCAGCGCCGTGCTCGTTGCCGGAGACGAGCAGGAGGAGCGTTTTGCCGTCGGCGCTGTAATCGTAGCGGATGTAGGTGGTGGAGCCTTCGGGGAGCGGTTGGCCAGCGAGGAGTGTGCGCAGCGAGGAGTGCGCGTCGAAGACGGCACCGAAGCCCGCCGCAGCGCCGACTGTTAGTAGCTCGTAGGTGCCGTTGGCGATGACGCTCAGGTCAATGGTTATCGGCGCATCGGGGTTGTCGTAGGCGAAGTTGGCGGTGGAGAGTTTGTCGGCGAGGCTGCCGCCGTAGATGTCAAACAGGAGAGTCGCGCCGCCGCTGATTGTGATGGAGGTTGAGCGGAGTGTCTCGGGGAGGCCGTTGGCGTTGCCGTGGGTGGCACCGATTTGGAGTGAGCCGGTCTGGATTTGGACGGGTGCGGCGACGAGGCCGGTGAGCACGAGTGTGTCGGTGCCGCGTTTGACGAGTGTGCCGGAGCCGGTGAGCGAGCCAGCCAATGTCTGTTTTCCGCTGGAGCGGTTTAGCTCGAAGACGGCACCTTCGGCGACCTCGATGTCGCCGCCGTAGCGGAACGAGCCGGTGCCGCCGTAAGTCGTGCCGAGTGAGCCAGCGAGGATGAGCCTGCCGGTGTTGACAATCGTGGCACCCGTGTGGGCGTTTGCGCCGGCGAGGATGGCGGTGGAGTTCTCCGCGCCGCTTTTTACGAACGTGCCTGCGCCAGCGGTTCCGCCGGAGAGCGTCTGCGTGTAGCTGCCGGTTTGCTCAAGCTCGAAGGTCGCGCCCGCTGCGGCGATGGTGATTTTGCCGGAATAGACGGCGGAGGTGGTGGCGGTCTGGCCCGGGTCGCGCAGGGAGCCGGTGACGACGAGTGCGCCAGCGGCGACGCGTGTTTCGCCGCCGTAGTTGTTGTCGGCGGAGAGCGTGAGGAGACCGGTGCCGATTTTTTCGAGACTGCCGGTGCCGCTGATGTGGGTGGTGAAGACCCAAGTGTCGTCAATGGATTGGGTCTCGAGGCGGACGGTGGCTGTCGCGGCGGCGAGTTCGATGGCACCAGTTCCGGCGGCACCCGGAGTGCGCAGGGCGAGGGTGCCGTCATTCACGACGACCTTTCCGGTGAATGCGGGGTTGTCGCCGGTGAGCGTCACGACGGCACCTGCGCCTTTTTTGTGGAGTGTGCCGGAGCCGGAGATTGCTGCGTCGTATTCGGCGGAGACGGGGGTGCCGTCGGCGTCTTGGAAATCGAGAGTGAGCGTTGCGCTGGAGGCGAGCGTCACGCGCGGGCGCAGGCCGCCAGTGACTTCGCCGGTGGCGGCGGCGTCTTGCAGGATGAGGGTGCCGTTAGAAATTTCTGTGCCGCCGGTGTATGCGGCGGGGCGGCTGAGGATGAGTTCGCCGCCGCCGTCTTTGGCGAGCTTGCCTTCGCCGATGAGTTCTTTTTCCCAATCCCACGCGGCGTCGCCAGTGGCGGCGGTGGGGACGCTGAGGACGACGACTGCGCCCGCTGCGACGGTGACGAGCGAGCCTGTGCCGAGCGATGCCCTGTCTTTCACGAGGAGCCTGCCGCCCGCGACGGATGTTGTGCCGCCGTAGGAGTTGCTGCCGGTGAGCACGAGGTCGCCGTCGCCGCTTTTTTCAAATGCGCCTGCGCCGAGGATGTTTTTGCCAAACTCCCAGCTGGTGTAGCGCGGGGTGAGGACGCGCAGTGTGCCGAGTGCCTCGATGGTGATGTGCGGGACGCTGTTTGTGCCGCCAGCGGCGGCGGGGTCGGCGAGTGTGAGCACGCCCTCGGCGACGGTGATGTCGCCTACAAATTCGGTGTTGGGCAGTGCGAAGACCAGTTCGCCGGTGCCCGTCTTGACGACGTGGCCGTTATCGGCGAGTGGTTTTTGGAGGGAGGCGGGTTGTGCGCCAGTGGCGGCGGGGGCGATGTTGAAGACGAGTGAGGCACCCGTGTTGATGCGGATGGCGGCGTTGCCCTCGCCAGCGGCGGCGGGTGAGCGCAGCTCGAGGAAGCCTTCTTCGACGCGGGTTTCGCCAGTGTAGGTAGAGGGCTGCTCGAGGATGAGTCTGCCGGTGCCACGCTTGATGAGCGTCTTGCCGTCCCAGTATTGGTCGGTGCCGTCGTCGTTGGTGCCGATGACAAAGCCCGGGCCGTTGACCAGCGGGTTATTGGCGAGCGGCTCGGCGACGGTGTAGGTGTCGCCCACTTCTGGAGCGGGCAGGGTGAAGACGCCGTGTTGCAGCCCTTGCCCCGTGTTGTTCCACGCGAGGGAGTCTCTGACTTGTAGCTCCTGCCACTCGAAATCTGCACTGGTGACGATGCGGACGTCGCGGTTGACAAAGACCTCGGTGGAGATGGCGGACGGCTGCTCCTCGTCTCCGAAGAAAACGCGGAAGCCGTTGGGAGCATCAATTTCGTTGGCGCGGGCGATGACGACGCCGGAGGTCGCGGCCTCGATGCGCAAGACGGGGCGGTTGTTGCCCGAA
The DNA here is from genome assembly GCA_031289285.1 of Puniceicoccales bacterium. GTDB lineage: Bacteria > Verrucomicrobiota > Verrucomicrobiia > Opitutales > UBA953 > CALNBE01. The sequence continues at coordinate 9,950 of JAITPT010000226.1, read as the reverse complement.
CCGGCAAAAGTGATTTTGCCCTCGGCGGAGACGACGGCGTTGACTCCGGTGGAGAGCCAGCTGCCAGCGGCGAGGGAGATGTTGCCTGCCACGAGCAGCGAGGTGTCGCTGGCGACGACCAGCTCGGTGTTGCTGCCGAGGGTGAGCGAGGAGAAGCCAAGCTCGCCGCCCACGTCGGCGGCGTCGAGGGTGAGGCGGTTCCAATCGCCGCCTTCGACGTGCGGGATGCTCGTGCTGGCGTTGAGTGTGACGGAGCCGATGTAGGCGCTGCCGGTGGCGGGCTTGAGTGTCACGGCACCGTCGCCGATTTTGATAATCGCGCCCGGCCCTGTGATTTTGTTGGCGAACTCTCCGGCAGCGGTTGCGGCGATGTTTAGTTCGAGCCTGCCGCCGCTGAGGAACGTGACGCCGCCGCTGCCGAGTGCGCCGAGGTCGGTGATAGCCAAGTCGCCGTTTCGGATGGTGGTGCCGCCAGTGTATTGGTTGGGCGCGGTGAGGGTGAGTTTGCCGTAGCCGTCTTTTTCGAGCGTGGTGCCGTTGGGCGCGAGCGCGGTGGGCGCGTCTTTCACGGGGCCACCGGAGAATACGTAGGCGTTGCTGGTGGTGGCATTGGTGGTGACACGCACACGGGCGGGAGCGACGCCGCCCTCGTCAATCACGACGTTGCGCGATGTCGCGGCGGTGTCGTTGAACTCTGCGGTGTCGCCATCGAGGAATGTGACGATGGGCGTTCCTGCGATGCTGCCGCCCCAGTTCGGGGCGTCGGTGGTGCCGTCATCGTTTTTCCATGCCGCGCCGGTGCCCTTCCACGTGACGACGGTGTTGGCGTTGGAGGCGGCGATGGCGAGGTAGATGCGTGTGTTCTCGGCGTTGCGCGAGAGGCTTGCTTGTGTGGCGTTGCCAGAGGAGCGGACGAAGAAATCGGAGGCGACACTGCCGTTGAGTTTGATGTCGGTGGGGAGGGCGAGGCCGTTGGTGTTGGCGAGGTCGTTGATGCCGGAGGCGTCGAAAATTGTGTAGTATCCGGTGAGTGCTGGTGAAAATCCCGTGATGTCGAACTTGACGTTTGCGAGGCTGGTGCCGTTGAACTTTGCACCGATGAGGCGCAGGAGCGCGGAGGTAGCGGCGGCGCTGTCGGCATCGTTCAGGCTGGTAAAGGGGGTGGAGTTGGTGAGGTCGAAGACGAGCGTGGCACCGCTGTTGATTGTGATTTCGGAGGTGCCGCTGCTGCTGACTGCGAGGACTGCGGCGGGGATGTTCGCCTGACCGGATGCCTTGGCGATGGTTAGCTGCGTCAGGCTGCTGACTTCAATGCGCCCGCCGACGGGTGCTTCGAGGCGGACGTTTTCGAGGCGGACGGCGCGGGGGTCAGAGCCGGTGGACTCGAAGGAGATGACGTTGGCTTTGAGGCTGCCTGTGCCGTCGCCGCTCAAAACGCCACGGATGATGTGTGCGGTGCCGTTGACGACTACGCTGCTGCCGCCGCGCCAAGCGATGCCGCCGCCCCACTGGGTCGCGCCGCCGGAGGTGTTTTGGCGCACGTCGAGGTAGAGGCTGCCCCCGACGGCGGAGGTGCCGATTTGCGCGATTGCGCCGTTGATGAGGCTGAGCTTGGCGACGTCGTGGTTTTGGCCAGTTTCGCCACCGATGGCGGCGGTGAAGGCGATGTCGAGCGTGGCGCTGTCTAACACGATTGTGCTTCGCGTGAAGCCAGCGATGGCGGTGCCGGTCCAATTGCCCAGCGCGTTGGCTTTGAAAACAGCGGTGGTCGTGTTGTTGCCTTGGAGTGTGACACCGGTGGCACCGGCAGCGTCGAGAATTCTGCCGTCCAGCGGGTCGGAGAGTAGGGAGGATGTCCCTAACTGGAAGATGGGAGCGTCGCTGCTATCTATGCGGATTGTGCCGCTGAGTGCCGTGAGGTTTTTGGCATGGAGGCTTGCGCCGCCAGCGACGGTCAGTGTGCCCGTTGTGTTGAGCAAGATGGCGGTCTCGGCGTTGCTGAAGTCGAGGCCGGTGCCGTCGGTGATTGTCGCGCTGCCGCTGCCAGTGAGGGAGAGGGTGGTGGTTTTGTTGTAGGAGGCGTCGAGGTGGTTGCTGATGACGAGGACGCCGGCAGTGACGGCGGTCGTGCCTCTGTGGCCGAGTGCGCCGCCGAGTGTGAGGGTGTCGTCGGGGTTGGCTGCGGTGTAGGTGACTCTGCTGTTGGCGGTGGTGTCGCTGGAGAACTGGCCGCTGTAGAGGCCGCTGCCAGTGAGCGTGAGGAGTTTGTTGCCAAGCTCGATTTTTGCGTTGGTGCCGATGTCGGGGCCGTTGGTGAGTGAGCCGAGGGAGGCGAGGGTGTAGCCAGAGGTGGCGGAGATGTCGAATATGCCGGTGCCGCCGAGGCGTACACCGCCAGTGCCGATTTTGCCCGTGGCGGAGAGCGCGAGTTTGCCTTGGTAGATGTCCGTCGTGCCTGCGTAACTGTTGTTGGCGTTGGTGAGCGTGATTACGCCGTCGCCGCGCTTGGCGACCGAGCCGTTGCCAGTGATGCGGGCAGTGACTTTGCCCGTTGTGTCGCCGTCGGTGTCGGAGAGGTTGAAGCTGAGTGTGGCGTCAGTGGAGGCGAGGCTGACGCTGGCGGTGGCGACGGAGAACGGGGCAAACCAAGCGGCGGCGGTGGCGAAGGTGCCGTCGCCGATTTCGAGGACGGGGGCGTCGGCAGCGCCGGTGTATGCGGGAGCGTCGGCACCGACCCGGATGCTTCCGGTGAAGGTTGTGTTATTCTGCGAAACGCGGACGGTGCCGCTGGCGACTTGGAACGTGCCGGCGCCAGCGATTGTTTGCGGGACGAGGAAGGGTGTGGTGCCGGATTTGTCGAAGCGCAGCCCGCCAGTGCCGTTGATGGTGACCGCAGTGGTGGCGGGCAACACGCCGTCGCCGTGGAGCGAGAGCCAGCCGTTGAGCACGGTCTCGCCTGCGTAGTCATTAGTGGAGTTTGTGAAAACGACGAAGGCGGTGCCGTTGCCGTTGGCACCTATGGTGAGCACTGCGCCAGCGTCGGCACCAGTGATTTTTCCAGAGAAGATGAGGCCGCTGTCGGCGGTGTTGTTGGAGACGAGCGTCGTTATGCCGGTGTGCGTAAGCTCGCCAGTGAGTTCGACGGTGTTGTTGTAAGTGGAACCGCGAACGAGAGAAATCGTGCCGTTGTTAGAGAAGAGGGTGTTGGCGATTTTGTTATCGGCGTGAGCACTCCAGTAGTTGGTGGAGGCACCAGCGGGAGCGACAATCGTGAACTCCGCGTCGGAGTTGATATAGACTTTGGCAGCGGCAGTGCTGCCGAGGAGGGTGTTGTTTCCGCCCGTGGCGGCAGTGCCCATGCTGACAATGCCTCGGTTGACGAGGATGTTGCCCGTGAAGGTCGAGTTGCTGGCGGCAGTGAAGTTGAGGCGGCCACCAGAAACGTCCCAGTTTATCGTGCCAGCACCCGTGAGTCTGTTGGCAGCGATGGCACCAGCAGCAGCACCGTCGCCGTTGGTGGCGAAGTTCAGGGAGCCTGCGGCGACGCTGTCAAAGCGAATGGCGGGAGCTTTGCCCGCTGTGAAAACGTAGTCGCCGCCAGCTGTTGTGATGGAGGCACCGCCTTCGTCGGAGAGCAAAATGGTGCTCTGCAAGTAGAGGGTGGTGGCGGTGCTTATTGACACATCAACCTGAGCGCCGTCGGTCCAAGGGTAGGAGGTGGCGCCAGCATTGCTGCCAGTGCTGAAGACGCCGTTGCCATACCAGTAGAGGTTGGGGACGCCATCGGTAATGTTCCATGTGGTAGCTACTGCGGCGGCGTCGGGCGCGGCGGCGGTTGCGGCGAGGGCAGCAGCAGCGAGAAGCGCGGTTTTGGCGAAATGGGTCCGCCGGAGTTTTCCGGAGAGAGGTGAAGGAGACATAGTGGGAGAAAGGAAAGGTGGCAAAGTGTGAGGGGCGCAGAGTGCGTCTCGCGGCGGTTTTGTCAAACGCCGGATAGCAGGGTAGTGAGAAAAAAGTTGTGACAGGAGCTTGACAAATGCGCGGCAGTTCGTTTGCTGCGCCCCTCTTTTTTCAACGACACACACAGGCTTTCACTATGCAACCTACTTATCGTCCTTCCAAAATATGCCGCGTGCGCAAATGCGGTTTTCGCGCTCGTCTCAAAACTCGCGGTGGCCGCAAGGTCCTCGCCAATCGCCGCCGCATCGGGCGTAAACGCCTCGCGGACTAATCGGCGCACCCGCGCCTCTCTGCCGCAACGGCAAACCGACATGCGGACTCGCCGTCTCCCCGCCGCGCAACGTTTGCGCTTGCAGGCCGACTTCGAGCGCGTCCGCCAACAAGGTCTCCGCGCCGTGTGCGGGTATTTCGTGCTGAACGCTCGGCGCGACCCCGACGCCGCCAGTGCAGGCAGAGCGGTGCGTTTTGCCGTAGTGACCGCCAAGCGGCTGCTCGGCGACGCGGTCTGGCGAAATCGGATGCGCCGCGTTTTCAAAGAAATTTTTCGGCTGCACCCGGGCGTCTGGGATGTGGGCTGGGATGTCGTGGTCGTGCCGCGCCGCCAGAGTTTGTCGGGGGACTTCGCGTCGCTGGAAAAACAATACCTCGATACGTCGGCGCGTTTGCTGAAAACCAAGCCGCACACTGCTGGGCCATGAGCAAGCAAGGCGGCGGCATGGGCACGGGTGGCGGTGGCGGGGGTGGCGGGGGTGGCACGGGTAGTGGTGGTGGCGGCGCGGGCGGGAGGCTTTCCTTGGCGGCACGGGCGGTGCGGTGGGCATATAGGTCTTATAGGACCTATAGGTCGTATAAGTCCTATAAGACCTATAGGTCCTATTCGTCCTATCCCGCGACCCACTCCCTCGCGGCGCGAGCGGCACTGCTGCTCTTGCGCGGCTACAAACGCTTTGTCTCGCCACCGCTGCACTTCGTGCTCGGCCCGTGGTGTAGCTGCCGTTTCTCGCCGACTTGCTCCGAGTATGCGTGGCAAGCGGTGGCGCGGCACGGCTTCTTGCGTGGCGGTTGGCTCGCCCTGAAACGTCTTGCCCGCTGTCACCCGTGGAACGCTGGCGGCGTGGACGAGGTGCCGCAGGCCAACCACTCCGTGCAGCTGGCTGCCGTCGCGCAGACTACCGAGTCTGCTCCGGCCTCCTCCGCGTCGCGTCCGCAACTACTCGTCATCACCGGAGTCACGGCGGTTGGCAAAACCGAGTTTGCCATCGAACGTGCGCTCGCCACCGACGCGGAAATCGTTTCCTGCGATTCCCTGCTCGTCTATCGCGGCATGGACATCGGCACCGCCAAACCCACCGCTGCCGAACGCGCCGCCGTCGCGCACCACTGCATTGACATCGCCGAGCCGGACGTGGCGTTTTCCGTCTATAACTATATAGACGCTGCTCGTGCTGCCGTGCTCGACATCCTTTCGCGGGGCAAAAATGTCATCGTGGTTGGGGGGAGTGGTTTTTACCTGAAAACTTTTTACAAGGCGGTGGCGGACAGCATCGCCGTGCCGCCGGAGGTCGTGGAGCGAGTGCGTGTGCTGGCGGCGGAGGGCTTGCCTGCGCTGGAGGCGGCACTGTTGCCGTTTGCGCCGGAGCGTCCGGCCTTTCTCGACTGGCAAAATCCGCGCCGTGTCGCCAAGGCGCTTGAGCGTTGTCTCGCCTGTGGCAAACCGCTCGCGGAAGTTCACGCCGCATTTCAAAACGCCCCCTGCCCCTTTGACGACTTCGACAAACACACTATTTTGCTCGAGCGCGACCCGCGTGAACTCGAGGTGCGCATTGAGCGGCGGGCGAGTGCCATGCTCCGTGCGGGTTTGGTTGAGGAAGTCCGCGCCTTGCGTGACGCCGGAAAACTCCCTGTCGGCACCCCTGCCGCCTCTGCCGTCGGCTACCGCGAAACCCTCGCCTGGCTGGACTCTGGTGCCAATTCCGGCAGCAGTCATGGAAGCAATTCTGGCACCAATTCCGGCAGTAGTTCTGGAAGCAGTTCCGGCAGCAGTTCCGGCAGTAGTTCTGGAAGCAGTCATGGAAACAGTTCTGGCAGTAGTTCTGGCACCAATTCCAGCAGCAATTCTGGAAGCAGTTCTGGCGGTAGTTCTGGCAGTAATGACCTCGCGGTCTTAGCTGCTGCGATTGCTCTTTCCACCCGCCAGCTTGTCTCCAAGCAGCGCAAATGGTTTCGTTCTCAAATCGTCCCCACCGCTACCCTGCCCCTCGGCTAAGCTCGGAGTCTCATCCTCTGGCACTTTTTGCGTGGCAAGGCGCATCGGGACTGCTGCGCGGTTTTTTGGAGTGTGGTGCGCAGCCCAGCCCGCAACAAACCGAAATCGCAAGTCAAACGAAAAAAGTGTCTGACCCTTTATTGCCCAACTGGCGTGTTCCCCATATCTGCAAAAGTGATGTCGGTGCCGTTCCCTGCTCTGCCACCGCACTTCAAAAGTGTGGTGCGCAGCAACCCCGCAACAAACCGAAAATCGCGTGTCAAACGAAAAAAGTGTCTGACCCTTTATTGTGTGCCCCAAACCCGGCAGAGTTGCGCAATGGCGCTACAATCGGCTGATGTCCATGAGGTTGGACAATCCCATTGAGGTTGTGACACAACAAGCACCCACCTTCCAGTCCCCTGCCCCCCCGCCCACCGTTATGAGACGACTGTGACTCAGTTCAGTGGAGGCCGTTCTCACTATCCGCCTACAAAATGGCGCTGCTGGTGGTTTTGTCGCCCCAGTTGGGGACGAAGGCGGCGGTGTGCAAAAACGCTAAGGTTTCGCGCTCGGCGGTGCGCATGAGGGCGCGGTCAGATGGGGCGATGTCGTCAAGACCGGTGAGGTGCAGCCAGCCGTGGACAAGGTAAAGGAGCAATTCGGAGGCGAGGGAATTGCCAAATTTGGGCGCCTCGCGCCGCGCACGAGGCACACATACACAGATTTCTCCGGCAAAAGAAGTGTCATCCGCCGCGCCCGGAAACGTAATCACATCGGTCGGCGAAGGGTCGCCCAAGAAGTCGGCGTGGAGACGGCAAATGGCAGCGTCGCCCAGAAACGCGACCGATAAATCGCCGGGCGGGAGACGGTGCTTTGGGAAGGTGTCGAGCAGGACAAAGAGGCGCGACACACTCGCCGCAGCAGCGCGGAAACCGGCGAGTTCGCCGCTTTTTTCGATGTGGGTTGCGGTGCGACGCATGGCAGGAGGACAGTCGGTTTTTAGGGGGCGTCCTCCGCAACAGCAGTTTTCGTGGCAGACGCGACGGGCACAGGCGCAGCAGACACAGCAGGCGCAGCGGACGCAGCAGGCGCAGCGGTTTTCGCAGCGGAGCTATCGCCGTCCGGCTCGTTGGTGTTTTTGGGTTTCACCAATGCCTCCTTGGGGTATTGCACACGGTGGTGATACATGGTGGTGAGCGAGTGCTCCATGCTCTCGCGGATGACCTCCAACTCGCGGAATGTCAGCGGCGACTCGTCGAGTTGGCCGTCGGCGATACGTGTGGCGACGATGCTGTCCACGAGTTCGCGGATGCTTTGCGGCGTGGTGACTGGGAGCGCACGAGAGGCGGCTTCGAGGCCGTCGGCCAACATCACAATCGCCGCTTCGCGTGTGTGCGGGCGCGGCCCCTCGTAGCGGAAAGTCTCGGCGTCAACCGCGCTGCCGTCGGTCTCCGCAAGTTTTTTTGCTTTGTAGTAAAACCCCTTGATGAGGTCGGTGCCGTGGTGCTGGAGGATGATGTCTATGATGTCGCGGGGGAGTTTGTATTCGCGAGCGATTTGCACGCCGCTGCCGACGTGCCCGCGGATAATCAGGGCACTCATAGTCGGGGTGATTTTATCGTGCGGATTTTCTGCCCCTTGATTTTCGACAAAATACTCCGGCTTGGACATTTTTCCGATGTCGTGAAAAAGCGCGGCGCAACGGCAGAGTAGGGAGTTTGCGCCGATGGCGGCAGCGGCGGCGTCGGCGATGGTGGCGACGTTGGCGCTGTGAATGGAAGTGCCCGGCGCGATGAGTTGGAGTTTGCGCAGAAGCGGTTGGTTGGTGTCGGCAAGCTCGATGAGGGTGATGTCGGAGGTGGTTTTGAAAACTTTTTCGAGCGCGGGGAGCATCACCAACACGAGGGCAGAGGTGCCGAGACCGCTGGCGAAACAGCCCGCGACTTGCCATGCGATTTCGCGCCAACCGGCTTTCCCCGCGAGGCAAATCAAAAGCACGGCGGCGGCGACGACGATGCCGACCCAGAGGCCAGCGCGGAAAACCGTGCCTCGGTCGCGCACTCGACGGCAACAGTAGATGCCCGCGAGCGAGGCGAGGGCGAAGATGAGAAACACGTCCACGCTGCGCCCCAGCATCAGCGTTGCGAAAATCGAAACGAGAAATGCGGCGAGAATGGCGAGGCGGACGCCGCCGAGGATTGCGGTGACAATCGCGGCAAGCGCGGGCGGCGAGAACCAGAAGAAAATTTCGTTGCCGCCGAAGACGCTGAGCACCTCCGTTTTTTCGCCGATTTCGAGGAAGAGGCGGATGAGGAGCAGGTTCGCCGCCGCTGCCACAATCGCGAGCGTGATGCTGCGCCGCCGCTCGCTCGCCAACGGGCAGATGTGCAGGAACAGCGCGAAGAGCAAGGCGACACCACCGGCGACGGCGGCGTTCTCCTCCAAGGAGCGCAGCGGTGCCTCGCGGATTTTTTCACGCCCGCTCATCTCGGCGCGGTAGGCGTTCCAGCGTTCCAAGACGCTCGGCGTCGCCCGCTCGCCGGGCTGTAGCAGCAGTTCGCCCTCGGTAACTTTCAGGCGCACGGGCACGACTTTTTTTTCCGCCTCGGCTTCGCTCTGCTCCGTCGCCGCCTCGTCAATCCGCACATTGGTAACGATGCCCGGTCTGAAAAACGCCAGCAGGTAATCGCGCACTGTGCCGGGCGGGTCCGCCTGTGTCCGCAACGCGATGGGGTCGAGATTTCTGTGCAGGTCGCGCAGTGCCCGCACTTCGTCAACCGTGCCCGTGACATCTAACCTGCGCCCTCGCCCGCCTGTTGTCGCGGTGTTGCGCGGGCGCACTCCGCGCTCAAGCAGCGCCTTGAGGACGGCACGTGCCTCGCGCAGTGCGGCGAAAAACTTGGCGTCATCGGCGACGGTTTCCATGAGGCGCGAAAGCGCGTTGGCGGCGACCCCCGGTATGCCCGGCAGAACGGTTTCGGTGGCGCGTTTCTGAAATTCGGCGACGCGCTCGGCGGGCGTGAGTTTCCGCAATTTGGCTAAGTCTGGCTCGAGTGTCGCGAGAAACTTTTGGTAGGCGGCGAGTGTTTCGTCGGTCTTTTCCTGTGAAACGATATAGACGGGCGCGACCCGCCGCCGAGCGGAAGCGCGCAGCCGTGCGGTCTGGATGTAGCTGGTGTATTCAAAGTCAAATTGTGCCTCGTAGCGCACTTTTGGGGTGGAGTCGGGGAGCAAAATCGGCAGGTGTGCGGGGCGTCCCCAGAAGCAAATAAGGGCGAAAACAGTGGCGAGCACGGCCAGTAAAATCCCTTTCGCAATAGCGGCTGGTGAGCGATACCAGTGGCGCTTGTCGGTCTCGTCCAAGACGCGCTTGACGATAGGGTTGTCGCCTCGGTGTTTTTTGAACGGAAATCCCATGCCCGCAGTTCTATTCCCTCACCCGCACCGAGCAAGCGGAAAGCGGACGCGGCAGGGCAAAGCACCAAGAAGAGAGGGGGGGGGGAGCGCGGACTTCCAAACCTGTCGCGTTGTCGCCCTATCGGCATCTGTCGCCAGCGTGGAGAGTTTGTGTTTGAGCTTCATGTGAGTTCGTGCTTGGCGGAGGATGTTTGGTGTGCTCGGGTTTTAGACAGGGATTATCCTAAAAACGGCGGTTGGAGGGGAAGTATTGCGAGAAGATGTTGTGGCAGACGCGCTTTGTGGATTTGTGAAGGCGCACCTGTTGGTGCGTCGAACAAAGCCA
>JAITPT010000160.1 GCA_031289285.1 Puniceicoccales bacterium | reverse complement strand
CGAGAGATTTTTGAGAGCGACTTAATCATTCTCCTCTTCAATCTCGGTCCCGCTATAGAAATGGTTGACGCCCTTGGCAAAAACCGTGCTCGCCTCGATGCCGCCTTTGCGCCCGCATGTGCCTTGCGCAAGTTTAAAGAGGCGGGAATAGCGACATACGTTCTTTTCTCGCAAGCAGATAGTTACGCTGCCACACTCGAAAGTCGCTGGAAAAACGACCTCGACAGCGCCGTCTTTGAAGTCCTCCCGCAACTTTACGTCGCTATCCGAGGCACCAGTGCCATAATGCGAACCACAAACGCTATCCAAACCGAATTCTGCGACGACAAAGACGACCCCCAAAAAGGCAAAAAACGCTATCCAATTGAAAGTTGCTATACTCCCGGCGCACACGACGACATCATAGACCTCATCGACACTTTCTTAACCGGAAACAACCGCAGCGAAGAAGAACTCGCCGAAGCCCGAAAGAGACGAATAGAGAAAATAAATTCAGAAACCGAGCAAAAAAAAGTTCCGCTGTTTGCTAACAACACACCAACGGCAAGCGCAACGACATCAAAAAACTCAACCCAGAAACCTCGCGTCGTTGCCCTCTCTAAGAACATCTCTATCGAGATGTTGCCCGTCTCTGCTGGCTCCTTCAAAATGGGCAGCCCAGAAACTGAAGCCGAACGCAGCTCCAACGAAGAACAGCACTCGGTCACCATCTCTCAACCCTTCTGGCTTGGCAAAACGCAGGTCACACAAGCGCAATGGGAGGCGATTATGGGCAACAATCCGTCTTCCTTCAAAGGCGCAAACCGCCCCGTGGAAAATGTATCGTGGGAGGACGCCATTGCCTTCTGCGAAAAACTAACCAAGCGCGAACGCGCCGAGAAACGCTTGACCGCTGACCTTGAATACGCGCTGCCGACCGAGGCGGAATGGGAATACGCCTGCCGTGCTGGCAGCACGGGCGAGTATGCGGGCACAGGCAAATTAGAAGACATGGGCTGGTTCGGCGACAACAGCGGAGGCGAAACCCACGACGTTGCGAAGAAGCAACCGAATGCGTGGGGCTTTTACGATATGCACGGCAACGTTTGGGAATGGTGCGCTGATACGTATGGCGATTACCCCAGCGGTGCTGTCACCGACCCCCGTGGTGCTAAAACGGGCGTCATCCGCGTCTTCCGTGGCGGCTCGTGGTTCGGCGATGCCCGCTTCTGCCGTTCCGCCTACCGCGGCAGGTACGAGCCGGGCTACCGCGGCCACGACCTCGGCTTCCGCCTCGCCCTCAAGTCTGTTCGTTCACCAGCCAGCCCAAGCAGTCAGTAAATCAGCAGGTTCGGTCGACTGCGCAACATTTCTCCCACTCTTTCATTTTTTTAACTTTTTAACTTTTTCCACTTTCACTTTCACTTTCGCTTTTACTTACTTTCACTTTTAACACACACTCACAATGTCCTCTTTGCGTTTCTGTATTCTTGGCACGCCCAGCACCGGCAAATCGGTTTTTCTTGCCGTCCTCTCGCATGCGCTCTCTACGCGCCTCAAACCTCATATCACCTCGACGAAGAAGTCTGCCTACGGGTATGTGGCGGACATCGTTGACAAACTCGAATGCGGCGAGTGGCCCGCCCCGTCGCTCACCGGCCAAATCAAAAGTTTCACATGGCTTTGGCACGACACGCCGGATACTTCCGAAGAAGACGCCCACCAATTTCTTACCTTCGACTGCGCAGGCGAAGACTTTGCTGCCATCTTCGAAGATGCGGTCATCGCGCAAGATCTCGAAGCCCCGCAAAACGCCGACGCCGGACTCAATGATAAACAAAAAGACCTCAAGAAAAAAATATTCGACTGCAATCTTGTCTTGCTCCTGTTTAACTTCCAGAACGCACTCGACTTCTACGACGCTTCCGCGCACAAAAAGAAACCGTTCATACTCAACAAAGCCGGAGAAAGACTCCCAACAGTGGAGACACTCCCCGAAATTGTAGAGCCGCCAGCCAATGCTCTCCACCAACTACACGCCAAAGGAATTGCCACGTGTGTCATTTTCACACAAGAAGATAGCTACCACGACGCCATCCAGACCCACTGGAACGGCGACCACATGGCCGCACTAAAAGAAGTCTGCGATAAACTTTATGCAGCAATCAAAAAAACTGGCGCACCCGCCTTCTGGATAAGTGCTGCCAAAACCGTCAACAATCCCACTGACCCTACTTCCCCAAAACGTCTTCCCGAAAAAACAAAACAAACCGGCGAGTCACTCGAAGGCATCATCGAACAAATCCAAAACGTCCTAACCGCCGCTGCGCAAAAAGAAAAAACGCGGCTTGAACAAATCGCCATCGAAAAAGCCCAAAAAGAAGAGAAAGAAAAAATTATCCAAAAAGAAAAAGACGACGCCATAAAACGCGCCGCATTCTACGGGAAAGTCTTTCGCGTAATTTGCATTATCATCGCCATCGCAGTCCTTGCTGCCGTCGCATTCTACGGCTGGAAACAATACTCCACCGAACAGGGAAGAAAGGCAACGGTCGCTGCTGCTGTCACTGCCGAGCAAAAAAGGAAAGCGGAGCAAGAGTTCAGGGAAAGGGTGAGCAGCCACAAAGCGTTGTCGCTCTCGCTTTCCGCTAACGTTTCTCTCGAACTCCTGCCTGTCGCCGCTGGGAGTTTCAAGATGGGAAGCGAAAACGGCGATTCTGACGAAAAGCCCGTTCATCAAGTTACCATAAGCAAACCCTTCTGGCTTGGCAAAACGGAGGTTACGCAAGCGCAATGGCAAGCGGTTATGGGCAGCAATCCGTCTCACTTCAAGGGCGCAGACCGTCCCGTTGAAAACGTCTCGTGGAATGACGCCATTGCCTTCTGCAAAAAACTTAACGAACGCGCCACGGATCTACCCGCTGGCTACGAATACGCCTTGCCGACCGAGGCGGAATGGGAATACGCCTGCCGCGCCGGCAGCACAGGCGATTATGCGGGCGAGTTGAGTTCGCTCGCGTGGTATGGCGAAAACTGGGAGCGCGGGCACCACGAAGTAGCGAAGAAGCAACCTAATATCCCGTCACCTCTATAATTTCGGATAAGTGCGCGTGAGTTTAATGCGGGCATCTGCGGCTGTAAAATGCCAGTTGATTGGTGCGCTGCGATTATTACGAGCGGTTTGCCAAGCGGCAACTTCGCGGCGCATTTCTTCGGCGGTGGCA